>JANMME010000277.1:0-11043 GCA_031373015.1 Saprospiraceae bacterium | reverse complement strand
GCATGATTGAATGGTATAAAACTTTGCCAAAACACTGTCGATATCCGTTTTCCCGACATATATTCCTTGATATAGGTTCTTGAAAGTGGATTTTATTTGATTGTTTGCAGGACAAGAACCTGGGCTAGGACTTGAAGAAGTGCAAAAATTACTTACAGTGAATCCCGATTCTGAAGAAAGGATGCCAATTCCATAAGCAGATGCTGGAAAATCATCTGTTCTTAGGTTACTGAAATCGCAGCCTGAGAATCGGATGCCGCGTACCCCGCGCAAATCAGCAAAAGCAATAAACTTCAAAAAGTCAGCTGGTTCATAAATTACCGGGCTGTCGCCCAAGTAACCAGCGTCGGTTATAAAATCGCAAATATCGAAATGGCTAAAATTAGACGTAACCGGACTGCTTGGTAGTGGGAGATGATTTTCGAAAGGTTCGAATTGAACAGCCTTTTGATTGTTCAAAAATGTAGTACCAGTGCACCTTATAATGCCACCACCACCACTGCCAAGAGACGAGCCTACCCAAATGGCGACGACAGCATTTTCTATTATTGATCCCGGGTTTGCTGTCAAACGCCCTTGTGCAAAACCTATGTTAGTAGGCCACTGGGTGTTTGAAGTTGCGCTGCCCATCACAACTACCCCTTGCCACATTTTGCGATCACATGAGTTTGTTAGTTTGCCGTTTAAGATCAGGTGGCCACCGGGGTCAACTACCAATTTAGCATGGTCGCAAAATTGTACCGTTATGCCAGGGGCTATGGTAAGGGTTGCGTTGTTGAGAATGTGGATTTCATTAAGCACTTGCACAAAGCCTGTGGGTTTGGTGGTAAAATCCCAAAATACACTCCCACTGATGTTATTAGACTCTGGATAAACACCCGTACAACGCAGGTTCTCATCTGCCCATATAAATGGACGATTTACTGACAAACATGCAAACATCCACTCTCGTTGTCCTTGTGTAAATTTATCCTGACAGGGATGGGCATAGTTCATGTAATTGTCTAGGTTTGCGGCGACTCCAACAAGACCAGAGCATTCACCTAGATGATTTCCTGAACAATCCGCAGGGTTTCCCGATTGGACCTGATCTTGAGGGTTGGTGTCTTCAATAAAGTCTCCATTTGTTGTTAATTCAGAAAGTGGGTGGCAATTGGTCCAATAGCCGCAACCATTGTTATTTCCCACAGGATCGGCTTGGAATACATGGAGGACATTTAGCCAGTGTGCAGTCTCATGAGTAAGTGTATGTTGGTCTGAATTATTGGGATAAAATGCTTCCCTTTTGATGACTACCCCGTCTTGTGTGTCAAAAGGTCCATTGTTTCCTGCTACTAAATCAGTGCGATCCATTCCATCGCAGGTTAAATTTTCTATGTATTTTGTTGGTAGTTCTTCAACGACCCCTAAGGCGTTTGGATCACCATTCACGATCTCTACTACCCAAATATTCAGGTAACTTTTGTTTGGCCATATGGTTAATGGCTTAAAGAAAGAGTTTGGAAGCAAATCTCCGCGCATCGTGATTCCATTCGTACATTTCCCGTTTGGGTCAACAGTTGCCAATCGGAAATCAATATCCCAGTCAGGGTTGGCAGAATTGAAATCAGCATTAAGTTGAGATAAAGCAATATTTACTTGGCTTGGAGAAATCCCGGTTGCAGTTCCAATTAGATGTACTACAACAGGGATAGTTTTTTGCCCAGTAGGCAAGTTGTTTTTCCAAGCCGTTGTAAAAGGCGCTAATTGGTCGCTACTTGAGGCTGACGCGTCTGGACAGATGAGCGTCTGTGCCAAAGCCAAAGAGGAGAAGAACAAGGCCACCAAAATGGTTTGGAGGAATCTTTGCCAAAGTTTCGTAGGGGTAAAAAGTTGGAGCGTGTTTGCGAAAGGATTGATCGTTTTTTGCATGGTAAAATAAGTTTGGAGATGAAATGAAGGAGTGAAAGATTCTGCGGCAAACGAAGCCGCCGTCGAAACTAATCCTGTATATCGGTCTCGCAAGTTAAGTTATGTCTAAAAATCCCTAAATGGCGCGAACTGGCACAAAGTGGCGTGAAATAATTTTCGAGTGGTTGCTTTGGGGCAGCCAGAAACCGCTCATTGGCGTTAATAACGCGGCTAACCAATATTTTCAACATTTTGGATAACAGTTAAGGCGTCACCGAGCGCAAAAATCCCCAATTCCCCAAGATTTCTATCAGCAGCAAAATAACCGCCGCTCCAATAAGCCAATGAAAATAATCGGTGGTGCGCCGCACCGTGCTGATTTCGATTTTTGTTTTTTCCAATCGGTCAACCTCCGCGTAAATCGCCTGCAAATCGCGCTCTGAAAAAGCCCGGTAAAATTTGCCGCCCGTGGTCGCCGCGATTTCTTCCAGCAACTGTGTGTCAAATCTCATAAACCGTGGCGCAAACGAATAGGAACCATCAGGGTTTCGCTGTGCTGGCGACATGACCACCCCCTCCGTACCGATCCCAACTGTATAGACACGGATGCCCAATGTTTGGGCAATTTCCGCCGCTTTGAGCGGTGCGATATAGCCCGCATTATTTTCCCCATCGGTTAGCAGTACCACAATTTTGCTGCGAGAAGGGCTGTCTTTCAATCGGTTGACTGCGGTAGCCAGCCCCATGCCAATGGCGGTACCGTCTTCAAGCCTGCCCACAGCAAGTTCGTTGATAAAAGTTTGTACCACGCGACGATCCGTGGTCAGTGGGCATTGCGTAAAAGCTTCTGCCGAGAACGCAACGAGCCCAATGCGGTCGTGGGGCCGTTTTGCGGCAAACTCGGCGGCCACCCGCTTTGCCACCGAAAGGCGGTCGGGATCAAAATCTTTGCTGAGCATGGAAGGAGAAATATCCATGCTCAAGACGATGTCGAGCGCATCCGCTTTTATTTTTTCTTCTTCCCACTTGCGCTGTGGTCGGGCCATGGCTAGCACCAACATGGTCAGCGCAATCCAACGAAACCAGGGAAGTTTGTCTCGGATTTTTGTGCGAAAACTGAGCCCGTCCACTTGACCGCCCGACTGTGCCATCCGAAGGGAAATGCTCGTTCGCCTGCGCCGAATAAGCCACGCAAGGGGAAGCAAAAGCAAGAGCCAAAACGGATCAGCAAATGTCATTTGTTGGTAATTAGTGGATTGTTTACCCGCCCCCGCCTGTTTATCCGCCGTAGTTTTAACGGAGGTGGAGGCGTAGGAGGGGTGATTTGTTTATTTGGTGATGGGTGGATTGGGCGTGTAACTTGTTTGAAGGATCATTTTTCGTGAACGCTCCAGGGCCTCTGCATGAAAGGATTCGGGAGGGATCATTTTTGCAAACTTGGCAAGATCGGCTTGTTGCAGAAGGTCCTGAAGTTGTTCTGGCATTTCTCTTGGAATATCCCTGCCTTTCAAATAACCCACTGTCTCTTCAGTGGTGGATTCGAGGGCCGGGATCCCGAACCTCTTTTCAAGGTATTCCCGAAGAATGAATGTTAATTCGGCATAGTGCTCCTTGACAAAACCATTGATTATCAACTTTTTTTGTGCTAGAACATCCAACTTTTTCAAGGCAAGTTCGTGAGGGGGCGTTTCTATTGTACGGCTTTTAACCTGAGTTTTGGGTTTTCGGGTGGAAGCCCAATACAACAAAAGGAGTAGGCCCAAGACTACTACCCCCCCGAGTATCCAAGGCCAGTAATCTGTCCACCGAGTCGCTTCCCGATGAATGTCCTTGATGGCCGCCATGTCATTCAGGTCGTCTGGAGATGGAGTAGCCGTAACGATGATTGGGAGTGAATTGGAATAGAGCGTATCTCCCGCGTGGAGTGCAATAGGGAGCGGTGGGAGTTCAAGCGAATCCTCATCGAAGAACATTACCGTCAGCGTTTTATTGAAAAACGAGCCGTCGGATTGCCATTCCGTTTGATTCACAATGTTTTGTGGTGGAAGGATATCCCTCCAAACGTCAAAATTCAATGAATCTGGCTTGCCCTGCGCAGCGGATAGGCGGAGGTGCAGGGCGAATGGGTTGCCTGTTTCAACATGGTTGCTGTCTGCACGGAGTTCAACCTGGGCCTGGGCTTGGAGCGCAATGCAAAGGAGCGCACAGAACCTCCCAAAAGTGCTAAACTTTAGGAAAGTTGAGGTAATTCCGCAGTAACTGATGACTGTTCTTATCATGCGTACCATCCGATCAAGGTTACGACTAAAAGCAGGTTGCATTGAAACTATCCCACTCATTTTTTCGCCCTTTTTTCAAAAAAATGCAACAATGCTGCGGCGTAGGATTCAGAAGTCTGGAGGCTTAAAAAATCTGCTCCAGCCCGCCGAAAGGCCATCGTTGCATGGTCACGTTTCTCGTCAAACCGTTGCAAATAGGCACGTCGAAGTTGAGGGTCAGAGGTGTCAAGCCAAGTTTGATGCCCCGATTCAGCATCGCGGGTATGTAAAAGCCCCACATCGGGCACTTCGCGTTCACGCGCGTCCCAGCAATGAATGCCCACACAATCGTGGCGGCGGGCAAGTGTCCGCAAGGGGGTGTCGTAACTGGTTGCCCAGAAATCGGACAGCAAAAAGCACACACTTTTCTTTTTTAGCACGTTGCGGGTAAATTGGATAGCGGCAGAAAGATCTGTACCCCGGTCGCGTGGCTGTACGTTGAGCAGTTCGCGTATGATGCGCAGTGTATGCTGGCGGCCTTTTTTGGGGGCGATATAGAGTTCTGGCTGATCAGAAAAAAGCAGCAACCCTACCTTGTCGTTGTTCGAATCGGCACTGAAAGCGAGCAGAGCACATATTTCAGTGATCAATTCCTGCTTCCACTGGCCGCTCATCCCGAAGAAAGACGATCCGCTGATGTCCACCATTAACATGACGGTCAATTCGCGTTCCTCCTCATAAATTTTAATGTGGGGTTCTCCAGTGCGGGCCGTCACGTTCCAGTCAATATCGCGCACATCGTCGCCAAACTGGTATTGCCGCACCTCACTGAACGACATACCCCTTCCCTTAAAAGCACTATGGTAGCCGCCCGTGAAAAGATTGCGCGTGATTCGACGGGTCTTGATCTCGATTTTGCGGACTTTCTTGATTAATTCTTCCATTTTACCTTTACCCGCTTTACCCGCCGTAGCCCTTTAGGGCGAAGGAGGGCGGCATCAAACATGAGTTAGATAGCGTACCTACGGCACGCCAACCCTCGAAATTAACATTTCTACCAAGATTCCGTCCCTCTGGGACGTACTAAAGTCAAAATTAGGAATGATGACTCATATCCTTAACCAGCTCAATCATGTGTGGCCGATACGCATTTGCCCCCAAAACCAAGCAGCGCAAAACACTCGAAAACACGGTGGAACTCCCAGCGGAACTGGAACTCCGTTTCAACATTGCGCCCACGCAAGCAGCTTACGTCATTGCCAATAATCTGCCCAAGCAGCTTCAAAAAATGGAATGGGGACTCGTGCCACATTGGAGCGCGGACGGCAAAAACACGGGCAAACTCATCAACGCCCGCGCAGAGGGCATTGCAGAAAAGCCCTCTTTTCGAGAGCCAATCCATTCCAAACGCTGCCTGGTGCCTGCCGACAGTTTTTATGAATGGCGCAAGGATTCTAATGGCCGGAAAATACCCTATCGAATATTTCTGGAAAATGAGGAGATCCTTTTCATGGCTGGCATTTGGGACGAGTGGAATCAGGCGGGCAAGACTAAGCGCACGTTTTCCATCATCACCACCACGCCCAACCGCGAGATGTCGGACTTGCACGATCGGATGCCCGTCTTGTTGCCTGATGCCGAATCCCAACGGCTTTGGCTGTCTCCCTTGCCTTTGGACAAGGTGCTTGCCCTGCTGCACCAGCCAAAGGATGGACTGCTCTCTATGTACCGAGTTTCGGAAAAACTCAACAAGACCGGGTACGAGGGAGCGGATTTGCAGGAGAAGGTGGCGGAGGAGTTGAGCTTGTTTTAGAAGCTTTTTTTGATTGACGAGTGACGATTACATGATTGTTGATTTTTGATGGACATGGACGATGGGCTATTTATGATGGATGATGTAGGCCTTGTCGCTAGACATTATACATAGAACTTTAAAAAATCACCCATTACAACAACAATATTGTATTAGTCATTCGTCAATCAAAAAAATTTCTCAACCCATAGCTTGAATTATTCCAACCACCCTACCTTTGCCGTACGAACGTTCGGTATATGCCAATCAAAAAAATTGAAAAGCAAGAATTGCTGCACCGCTGCTGGGAGGTTTTCAACCGGCACGGCTACCACGGCACTTCGGTCAGTATGTTGGCCGAAGCTACTGGTTTGGGCAAATCGGGGTTGATGCACCACCATTTGTCCAAGGAAAGCCTGATGCGGGCGGTACTGGAGTACGCCCAAGAGACGCTGCGAAGCACCGTGTTCTCGGTAATGCAGGAGGACTTGCCTCCAGAGCAAAAACTAGAAAAAATGCTGCGCCGACAGAATCGCCTGGTGAAAATGGAGCGGCAAGGCTGTTTTTTTGCGAACACGGCTTTGGAAACGGGTCGCGACGGACTTTTTAACGAGCCCATTCAGGTGATCTGGCGTGAATGGAAAAAGGCAGTAGCTGGTGTCCTTAGCGCGATCATGCCCCTTGAGGAGGCGGAACAAACCGCTTATCGCTTGCTGCTTGAATATGAGGGCGCGATTATCATGTACAAAATCAGCAATGAAGTGCAGCACCTTGAGCAGTTTGTGTCTCGGGCGGTAGCGCTTTTTGGCAAAAAAATGCACAAACAATCCTGACCATGCAACGAATCATCATCAAAGCCTTGGGCCTGGCACTCAATCTCTGGTCGCTGCTTGCTCCCCAACTCGCTGCTAAAACCGCAGTCAAAATCTTCTCCAAGCCGCCCAAGCCCCACCTGCGCCCAAAGGAGCGGCAATTTTTAGCAACAGCCCGGCAGGTACGCCGCCCGCTCGCCGGACATGACATCGTCGAATACCACTGGGGTGCCGATGATGCACCTTTGGTGTTGCTGAGTTACGGTTGGGCTTACAATGCGGGGCGTTGGCGGCATTTTGTGCCGCATTTGGTGGAGGCGGGATACCGCGTGCTGGCGTACGATCCGCCCGGGCACGGCCTCGCCCCTTCGGGCACGATGAATATCCCAGCCAACGCTGCCATCATCCGCGCATTGCTTGAAGATTATGGCCCGGTATATGCCATCGTTGGGCATTCATTCGGCGGTGGCAGCAGTGTTTGCGCTTTGATGGGTTTACCGCGTGCCCTGCACCCGCGCCGCATGGTGATTATGGCCTCCTTCAGTTTTGCGCCACGTATTTTTCAAGCGTATAAAAAGGCCCTGGGACTCTGGTCGCCGCTGTATTGGCGCATGGTGCGCGGATTTGAAAAACGGGTCGGGCATTCCATAGATTACTATGATTTTGCCATGATGACCGCTGCCTTGCCGCATATCGAAGGTTTACTTGTCCACGATCCTGGCGACCCGGTGACGCCATACGAGGAATCGCGCCGTTATCACGACTTTTGGCCTGAAAGTTATTTATATAGCCCAAGGGAAGGCGGGCATCACCTCGGCACGGCGGGCATCACTCGGGCAGTATTGCGCTTCATCCAAAATGGGGAGGCCCCGGAAGAAGCAGAGCGACAGGAGCGGCCCTTGGTTGCAGAGCATGATTTGGTAAGATATTTTGTGGGGTTGTAGAAACTGCTCAAGACTTACCTTAGCCCTTCAAAAAAGTCTATGAAAAGTATCACCACCCTCCTCCTATTCCTCCTCCCCACCCAATCCCCCCCCCAAAAATTACCAGACAGCCAAAAAGAAGGCAAATAAAAAAGCGTCAACGGTGCTAAGCTATGGACGCTAAGTTTTGGCAAAGGCGATCCGATCTTTTTTATCGCTGGAGGGCCAGGCGGTTCCCATTACGGTTTGAGAAGTTTTGATTCCTTGTCTACGACCAATACCCTCGTCTATTTTGATGGTTTGGGGCGCGGAAAATCCGACACTGCAAAAGACGTGCGGGAATATTCTCTTGAACGCGACATAGAAGACCTGGAGGGCTTGCGCAAAGCCATGGGCTATTCGAGTATCAATGTGCTTGGGCATTCTTACGGCGGCCTCGTCGCGCAGGGTTATGCCATCAAATACCCGGAGCATGTGAAGCACTTGATCCTCGCCAATACTTTTCACAGTTTTGTGATGTGGCAGGAAAATGATGACAATTCCAACCACGAAATCAGGACCAACTACCCGGAGGTTTGGGACACCCTGATGAAAATAAGGGAGCGCGGGGCCATCTCAAGTGATCCAATCCACCAAGAGATTTATGGCAGGGTGCCTTATGGTTTTTTATACGCATACGATCCCGATAATTTCCGAAACCGGAAAAGAAAACCCTACCCAAACCCCTTCAACTCCAAGGTGTATTACCAAATGGTGGGCAAAGACGGAGATTTTATCGTGGGCAACGATATCGGCAATTTCGACTTCCGAAAAGACCTGAAAAACCTGAAAATGCCCATCCTGATCATCGCCGGGCGGTATGACCGGGTGGCGGTACCCTGGATGCAGGTCAAGTATAAAACCTATTGTCCGCAGGCTCAATTTGAAATGTTCGAATTCAGCGGCCACAACCCGCAGGTGGAGGAGCCTGCAAAAGAATTTGCCATAATAAGGGCGTTTTTGGGGCAGTAGGGGCGACCACAAGGGTCGCCCCTACGTGGAATGCCCACGCATAACCCGTAATGCAAACAAAATAACGATAATACATCGTATGAAAATAAAGGACCTAAACCTCCCAATTGCCTATTGCCTCTGCCAACTATCTCTGCTCCTCCTTACTGCGCCCCTCCTCGCCCAGCGCCCCCAAACCGCTGAAATCCGCCCATTGAACGGCCAGCCCACCCTCTACGTCAACCAAAAATCCGAATTGCCTTTCATGTATGCCCTTACGCATGTCACTGGCGGCCGCTGGAGTTGGGAGGAATTGCCGGCACACAACCTTCGGCAAATGAGCGAAGCCGGAGTGCGTTTGTTCCAGGTGGATTTGTGGCTAGAGGATATTTGGAAGGAAAAGGAGAAACGGCTTGACATGGCATTGGCAAGGCGGCAGGTCAGCGGTGTGTTGAATGCCTGCCCGGGCGGAGGGGTGGTAGTTCGGTTGCACGTCAACGCTCCGCTTTGGTGGAACTTGGCTCACCCGGAAGAATGCGTTCAATACGCCGACGGCCCCGTGCAGGATTTGCCCTCAGGGCTTCCATTCAACCATGAAGATGGCGATATTCTGCGGGCGAACAGGGCAAGTCTGGCATCCAAACTTTGGCGCGAGGAAGCGGGCAATATACTACGCGAATTTTGCCATCGCCTTGCACGCACCCGCGAGGGCAAAGCAGTAATCGGAATCCACATTTCCGGGGGCGTTTATGGGGAATGGCATCCCTGGGGATTTATCAAACAAGAGCCGGATGTGAGTGCCCCGATGCAATTGGCCTTTCGCAAATGGTTGAAAAACAAATACTTAACCGATGAAAACCTTCAGGCAGCCTGGGGGAACAGTCGTTTCAATTTGGCCAATGCCACCGTGCCAGACACCACCGAACGCCGTTGCTGTGCAGACGGTTTTTTTCGCAATCCAGCACTCGAACAACGGGTTATGGATTTTTATCGCTGCCAGCAATCCGTTATCGCCGATGACATTGAATTCTTTTGTCGCATCGCAAAAGAACAATGGGGCCGCCCACTGATTACGGGCGTCTTTTATGGATATATGCAATTCGGGTTGTGCAGACAGGCCCTCAACGGACACCTCGAAGCACAGCGCCTGCTTGAAAGCCCCTGGATTGATTATTTCGCCGGGCCACCGAGCTATTACGAACCCAGCCGCAAAGCAGGGGGCTCTGGGATGGAACGGGCCCCCATCCGTTCCATCCAACTGCATGGCAAAATGTGGTTCGATGAAATTGACAATGGCTACCTGCAGGACAAGCGGGAGCGCGATTTCGTCCGCTCTGGGGCATTGGGGGACACAAATTACCTGCCCGTGCTTCAAAGAAGCCTCTGGCTGCCCATGGTGCAGGGTTGCGGGCTTTGGCTTTATGATTTTGGCCCTCGGCGCAATACGGGTTGGTGGGACAGCCCAATGTACCTGGAGGAAATCAAGCGTACTTTGGATTATTTCCGAAACAGATATGGGAAGGGAATGAAACCCGAAGCACATGCAGCAGATGCGCTTGTTGTTTGGGATACGGAAAGTTTTTATGCCGTGAAAAACGTCAACACCAAGCGTTGCGAAAAAGGCCTGGACGCCGCAGCAGAAGAACTCCTGTGCAGCGGCATTTCCTTAGACCATATCTATCTTTTTGATTTGCAGCATGTTGACCTAAAGGCTTATAAAGCGATCATTTTTATAAATGCTTGGGTCTTAACATCCGGGCAGCGCCAATTTATTCGCGATACTGTGGCCCAAAACGGGCGCACCCTTATCTGGAATTACGGTGCGGGATACAGTGATAGTACACATGGCGGAAAAGAATTGACTGAACAACTGACAGGCATTTCTTTGCAACAAATAAAAAGGGATGACAAGCCAGTTTGGATCATGGGACAGGACACCGTAGAAAACCCAGAACCGCTCGAACCCTTACTGTTTGTGTCTGATCGGGAGGCGACAACCCTCGCTAAACTTCATGGAAAAGGCGAAGCAGTCATTGCACGAAAAAACTTTCCCACCCATACCATGGTGTATGCCGCTATACCCCTGCATCGAAGCGCTGTTTTTCGCACATTGCTTCAAGAGGCAGGTTGTTGGGTCTTGAACGACAGGCCCGACGCTACGTTTTCCACCGCCGACTTTATCATACTCCATACGGGCAAAGGTGGCAAAAGGAATTTGAGACTGAAAAACGGGGAAACGCTTGAATTGGAATTGCCGATAATTGCCACACGCCTTTTAGATGCCAAAACAGGGCTGGAAGTGAAAAGGTAACATGGTCAAAAACAAACAGGAGCCGCCAGGAGAACAGGAAAACCGCAAAACCGCAAAACAGGAGAAC
>JANMME010000033.1:0-1812 GCA_031373015.1 Saprospiraceae bacterium | reverse complement strand
GACCAGTTCCTCGAACGCGCCAAAGAAGCCGAGATTGACGCGATTTTTGACGGCGATGATTTCCATGTGATGGGCATCATGGAGCATATCGAGCCGGCGGGCATACATTCTGGGGACTCATCAGCGATGTTGCCACATTATTCGCTCGGGCCGATTGTCATCCAGAGCATGCTTGAGTACGCCGAAAAAATTGCCCGTGCCCTCAAGATCAAGGGTTTGATCAACATTCAGTTCGCCATCAAGGACGATCAGGTGTATGTGATCGAAGCCAACCCGCGCGCCTCCCGCACCACGCCGTTTATTGCCAAGGCTTACCAGGTGCCGTACCTCAACATCGCCACCAAAGTCATGCTTGGAACGCACAAGTTGAAAGACTTTGACATCAAGCATAAACTGGAGGGCTACGCGATTAAAATACCCGTTTTTTCGTTCGATAAATTCCAGAATGTGGACAAGCGGCTGGGGCCTGAAATGAAAAGCACGGGTGAGGCGATCTACTTTATCAAAGATTTGAAGGACCCGTATTTCAGGGAGTTGGAAAGGAATCGGAGTATGTATTTGTACAATTGATCCACCTATGAATCTACTCAAAATCATAACCATCCTCAACTGGGTGATCATCGCGATCATCGCCTTTGCCGTGGTTGCCGATTCCCTGTCTCCTGGCAAAGGCGGCGGTGATGCTGCCGGTCGGGCGTATGGGCAGGCCTATTTCTACCTGGCTATTATTGCATTGGTGGCCTTGCTCGGACTTAACCTGTTGCCTTTTAACTGGGCGAAGTACACGGCCTTGGGCTTGGTGATTCTAACGATCTCGTATATTAAATTTTGGCCAAAATGGCAAAGCATGCAGCTGAAAATGCAGCAGGAGGCCCGATACAAAATCGAGGATGCCCAACCGATTTTTGAAGACAAAGCGCGAGACCAGATCGCAAGGGCTATCCGCGCGGGTGAGCTGGAAAAATTGAAACAATTACTGCAAACACCTGTCGAAAGACTCAATGAAGGGGGCGAATTGCTTGCTTACGCCATTTCAGAGGCTTCCAGTGCCAATTTTCGGTCCGAGGAGAAATTCGAATGTGTCCGGCTGCTTTTTCAAGCTGGGGCAAAATTCGATAGTACAAAAGCATTAGATGTTCCACCACACATGGCTGTGGCGGATGTAGGCAACGCAGCACTACTTCGCTTTCTATTGGAACAGGGCGCCGATGCCAACGCCTCCCAAATCAATTTTAAACGCAGCATCCTCTTTGAAGCGATTGGTTCTTATCAGGAGCCTGAAGCCACCGTGCGGGTTTTGCTCGAATTCGGGGCAGACCCCAATGCTATAGCCGTGTTTGATGACGAGGAAGGGCCTGTTTCACCGCTATGGAGGGCTGCGATTTTGGAACGTTGGGGTATATGTGTCGCCTTGATTGAAAAAGGGGCAAACCCTGATTTTAAAACCGATAATGGCAAATCGTTTCGCGATTTGGTGACGGAATCAAACCGGGAATTCCCCGCTGAAGGTTATACAACGCAGGCGGATTATGAGCAGTTGAAGCAGGTTTTGAAGTAAAGGTGTGCTTGCTCTTGCCAGTATACCAGGAGGTGTCATTCGAGCATTCGAGTGACACCTCCTGTTTGTTAACGCCTACCCAATTTATGGCACAATAGTTGCTACTTACCTTTTTTATGCCCTTAAAAGGGCGTTTTTCCCTGAGCTCGCCGAACATTCCCTGAACCGATACGGCTTATTATTAGCCTGTTATGGGTTTGGTGCCTAATTCGCCCTGCTCCATAATCCACTTTCCATTTCCTGCCTTTCGGGAC
>JANMME010000169.1:0-11209 GCA_031373015.1 Saprospiraceae bacterium | reverse complement strand
TGGATGCAAACCGAGTTCATACCCGCCCACATTGAAGCCAACATAGAACGGTTCGTTGAAGTAAGGCTTGATTCCCAAGGCATTGGAGTACCACTCAGCAGCGGCAACCACATCGGGAACACGGTAGATACAAGTCCGGAGACCAAGAAAAGGAGTTGCCATAATGTTTCAAATTTGGAGGCGAAAGTAGGGCAATTTGTTTTTAAAATAAAACTTTTTGTTTTTTTAATTTTGCGTTTAAACGCCCAAAATTTTTAACAACCAGTCTTTATTGGCCATTGGTTGCAGCGCAGCAACTTTTTCGAGCAAAACCTGTCGCTCCCGTTTTGATTTATGGCTGGTCCATCGGGCCTTTTTCATTTTCCATTTACTGGCCCGGCGGAGCATCCGCAGAAAATTCAAATTAGTGGCCTTCCCAAAGGCCGAGAGCGTTTTGTCGCGGCGTAAAAGTTGTTCTGTGGTGGCCAATAGGGAAGTCAGAGCAATGTCTTCGTTGAGCAAATAGAAGGTCTTGAGTTGTAGGATTTTTGCGCCGAAGTGATATGTAAAATCGGTGAACTCGACGTTTTGCAGGGTCTGCAAAGTGAGTGCAAGTTCCTGTTTTTCAAAGTATAAGGTGGCTAGGTTGAAGGCAAACGCATTGTCGCGCTCATCGGGCGGCAGCGACTCACGGTATTGATGCAGGAATTGCTCGGTCCACTCAAACGCACCCGTTCGGAGGGCAGTGGTTGCAATGTTTTTATAAGTCCATTGAGAAAGTCTGCCACCATGTTGTAGCAACAAGCCGCGGTCGAGCAAGCTGCGGTAAAGCGCCAGTGCGTCCGCATACGCATCCGGCTGTCCGGCATTGATGCGCCGGATGCAATGGTTGAGGGCGCATTGGTAAAGCGAGGCCAATTCGTCTTTTTCAAAAAGTAGGTGGTGGTCTTCGAGTGCAGTTGTGAGCGCCAAAAAAGTCTCGGAAGAGGGCGTTTCGAGCAAATCGTACGCTGCAAGGTAAGTACATGCAGCAGGCAATGTAGCAAGCAAAGCTTGGTCACCGCGGATGGTTTGAAGTTCGTCGTACAAGAAGGCATTTTCACCTGATTGGATCACGGCGAGTTGGCTGCGGCTGCGCAACGCTACGCCCAGTTGGAGTTTTTCAAGCGCATGGGCATGGTGCGTATTCTGGGCTTGGAGAAGCAGGTGTGGGCTATCTGCGCGGCGGGGCTGCCGACTCTGGAGTGTCTCAGAAGCTTCTTCGAGTTGGGCGGCGTGACGATACCAGTTGGCGTTGCGCTGTGGGGCGCGGTCGAGGAGTGCGCGGTATTTCTCGAGTGCTGAGGCAGCCTGTTTATCAAGGTTGCGGTCGAGCAAAGCGAGGGCTCGCTGGCGCTGCTGTTCCAAAGGGTCGGCCCAATAGCGTTCGAGGGCAAGCCAATCGAGTAGGAGTTCGTAAAGATCAGAGACGAGGTTGTTGAATTTTAGATCTTCGTATGGCGCATCAGGGTCAAATATTTGGGCGAAAACAGGGTGCTTTTGCAGGGTCTCGTCAAACGACGGCGCATGGGCCAACACTACATCGCAAAGGGTTCGGAGTGCCTTGTGACGGTTGCAGAAATCAGACCAAACGTATTGCCGCCAACGGTTGCGCTCCCGGGCTGTGAGGGTGCGGAGTGTTTCGACGAGTTTTGTTTGTCGCATTTTATACGAATGGATGTATTTTCAGAATGGCAAATTTTCTATTTTTTTACCAAATAGTGTATTTTTTTTACCAAATAGCACACAATGTTGGAGCGTGTTCAGAAACCCGTGTCAAGTCTTGGCCGCGCCCCCTACCCCTAAAGGGCAATGTCGTTGACTTAAGGATTTTGCTGGCTTAGCGGTCCAGACGACTTAGAGTCGTCAGACCGCGTGGAAACCTCGTCTGACGACTCTAAGTCGTCTGACGAGTAAGTACTTGTCCATATGATTTTCCTCAAGTCAACGACATTGCCCTTTAGGGGTAGGGGGCGCGGCCAAGACTTGACACATATTTTTGAACAGAATACATAGTTTATAAGAATCTCAATTATTGCCAATAATTTGGCTGTTCTATGTGAACTATGTGTGCTATGTGGTAAAATTATAGAGAAACAAAATTTCTATAAACCTCAAAATATGTCGCAAAATACAACCAACAATTGATCTTAATTTCGGGCTGCAATTTTTTTATTTTAAATACCCGATCTCTCATGGACTTTTTTTCTACCCGCCGGTTTACCTTCTTGGCTTTTTGTTTCTTTTTGGGGCTTTTTTCTCGCGTTTCGGCGCAGAACAGCCCTGTGTGCTTCCAATTGTTTTTCCCTACGTTGCAAGCCCAGCCGGGCGACACGGTTTGTGTGCCGCTGATGGCGCGCGATTTTGAACTGATCGTTTCGATGCAATTTGCGACGAGATGGGACACATCCAAGCTCGAATTATTGGACCTCGACTATTATGTTGGCGCTGATTTGCCGGGCGTTGAGCCCTGGCATTTTTTCCTAAATCCCATTGGGAAACTGGCTTTTTCATGGGACGACATTTCCGGAATGGGCGTCTCCCTTCCTGACTCCTCGGTTCTTTTCAATCTCTGTTTTCGTGTAAAAAGCGGTGCCTCCGGATCTGCTGTGTTGAAGATTGACCGAACCGCAATGCCTATTTATGAAATAGTGCAGATGCTCCCTCCCGATTGGCACTCTGTAATGATGCCCTTCTCGCAACAAATCGGCGGGGTATTGATTGGGAATTCGGCCCCCAGTGATTTGTCCATCGAATCCACTTGCGTGACCACAGCGATATGCAACGCCCCCGTGGGAGCTGTTTCATTGGAGGTAACGGGAGGACAGCCGCCCTATTCCTATAGTTGGAGTGGCCCTAACAACTTTTTAGATTCTACCTCAACGATCTCAGGTGTTTCAAGCGGGGCTTATATGCTCACCGTGACAGACCAGGCTGGAGCTCATGTTACCGCTGAAATGTTCGTAAACAGTACTCCGGTTGATATATATTCAAGCATTCAAACACAGAAGGCTTTTTGCAATCAACCAAATGGCTGCGCCACCCTCGATGTTCATGGCTTAAACCCACCCTTTTCTTTTCAATGGTCATCCGGCAACAGCCAGACGGCTGAAAACTGCATGCTTGTGCCAGGTAACCATACCGTTAGTATCTCCGACAATCTGGGCTGCATGAAGGCGGTGCCTTTCCAAATCTTGAACGAGCCAGGCTTTAATCTGTCGTTTACCTACCAACATATCTATGATTGTCTGGCAACAGGATATATTAAGGCTTTGGTCGTTCAACCAGAAAACTACCAGTTTCTGTGGTCAACGGGCGATACCACTGCTACTATTGACAGCCTTTTGGCAGGGTCTTATACCGTAACGGTGACCAGTATTGGTGGATGCGCCAGACAAGCCACAATTGAAATCCTCGATCAATCTACGCTAAATTGGAATTTAGAATTAGTGCCAATCTGTTCAACCAATGGGCTTCTGATGGAAGGCAGTGGTAGCCTTGCCTTAAAATACAACCCAAATACAAACATAGAATTTCCCGTCACGGTAGCCTGGAGCGATGGAACTACGCGATTGATTTCCGAAAAACCAGCGAACACCAGTTTTCTGGACACCCTGGCTCAAATACCTTCGGGGCATTACGCCGTCACCCTGACCAGCAGCGGAGGATGCGAAAAAACCACTGACAAGGTACTTTACTGCGAGCCACTGCCAGCTGTACCAAGTGGTTTTCCTGCTTTCTATATCAAGGACGAATTTCTCACGCCACAGTACGCGACCGATAGCTGTGCCGGGGTGTATGCGCGCAATGTGGATGGCATCACTACCCTGGATTTTTCCTTAACCTGGGCAGCCTATATTGGTGAGTTTAAAGAGATCAGAAACATAAACTTGCCTGGATTGACCCTCAATGATTTCACGATCCTGGAGGACGAAGGAAGGTTGGGCGTCCATTGGAGTTCCGTTGATCCCGTATTCCTTCCCATTGAGAGCCTTTTGTTTGAGGTATGCCTTCAATCTATATTCAATACTTCGTTCTCCAGCCTCAACTTTGTACACAAACCGATAGGTCCGAAATACCTAGACGAATTTGGCATAGAACAACCCTTTATCGGGAGGTCGGGCGATTTGCTGTTTGGGCCATACTTTCCACCAGGACCATCGGTCTGTAATTTTGCGGCTTTGCCGCTGGACTGCGCATTTGACGGGAAAAGCCGCATTGTGCTTGGCAGTTGCGACCCGGATAAATTTCTGACCGGAACATGCACCAGAAAAGATAGCTCCGGCAATTTTCAGGCTTACGGCGACCTAAACAGACTGCTGTTTGCAGAGGAAGGGACTTATTACATAAATGCTTGGCAAGCAGCATCTACTTATAACCAATTCCTTGCGCACATACCTGCTGGACCTGCTTTGCAGGAATGCGTGTGGCCTGGAGATGCCGATAACAACAATGTGGTGAATCATCACGACCTGCTTTACCTGGGTCTGGCTTATGGCAAACAAGGCAATGCCCGCAACAACCCTTCCCTTGAATGGGAGGGCCAAGACGCAGCCGATTGGGTCGAATCAAGCGATGTCCGCCATGTGAATTTCAAAAACATAGATACCAATGGAGATGGCACGATCAATGCCGCCGATACCATAGCCCTTGTGGAAAATTGGGGGCGCGTCATAAATCCAGCATTCGACAACCCCTTTGATGCGCCGCTTGGCAACAACGCCGGAAACCCACACCCCATCCTCACGCTCGAAGCCGACACCCTGATTGCAGGGCAAGTGGTAGCACTTCCCATTTCACTCGGCTCGATAGATATGCCGATGGATAGCATTTATGGTTTAGCGTTCAGCATTTCTTACGACCCGGCTTTGGTAAAAGACAACGTAAGGTTCCAACCTTCCAGTTCCTGGTTCGGCGACTCCACCCAGTTTCTATTCCTGCAAAAAAACTTCCCCCTGCAGGGCCATTTGGACATCGCTATCACCCGAACCGATGGTGTTCCGGTGAGCGGCTGGGGCACTATTGGGAATATGTTCATCATCATTGAAGACAATATTTTTGGCGAACCTGATCCGATTGTCTCCAGTGACACGACCCTTAAAACCATGGTCTATTTCAGGGGCTTGAGCTCGATAAACGCCGTAGAAAAAGCCAAAGCGATGGATGCTCCACCCGTACCATTGTTTATCCACCGGGCAAGCACTTCTGCTTTGAAGGACCTGTCTGAGTGGACGCGCGGCATCAAGCTCATCCCTAACCCCGCCGCTGAAATGTTTTACATTTCCAGCCACGAAGCAAGCATAGAACGGGTAGAAATTCGCGACATGACCGGGCGGGTCGTAAAATCCCAGATTGTTGGGCAAGGCGAAGCTTCGCTTTCCATTGGCCAATTGCCCAGCGGTACTTTTATTGTGAGCGTCTTTACCGAAAAGGGAATTGCCATGAAGAAATTGAACGTGGTGCATTAGGATTTTTAACCTCTTACTTATGCTTTTGTGCATGCAAAACATCTACCAACCTTTATCACGCCTGCGCTCAAACGCTTGGTTCACCCTCTTTTGCATCTTAATTCTGAACCTTCCCGCCCAAGGCCAGAGCAGTTGTTTTGAAACACGGTTTTCCACCGAAAACGCCCAAACGGGAGATACCATCGCCGTAGAAGTTTCGATGCGGGGTTTTGACGATGTCATTTCTTTTCAGTTTGCAGCAACATGGAATCCAGCTGATTTGAAGTTTATAAAGTATAATGCGACTGGAGCTCCCTTGAGTGGGCAATTGTTCGGGACGGGCTCCACGTCACAGGGGCTTTTTCGCGCCTTGTGGAGCGATGCCAACGCGGTCGGGGTGACCGTGCCAAATGATGCGGTCTTTTTCAAAATGTACTTTAAGGTACTGGCGACTACGCCGGGGTTTTATCCTGTAAAAATTTCGCCAGAAGATAACCCAACCAGTTACGAAGTGGCCAACAATTACTCGATGAGATTCCCTTTATCCAATGTAATAGGCGGGGCCCGGGTCAATATGCCCAGCGATTTTGCGATAGAGGCACTTTGTGTAAACGCACCTTCGTGCATAGGCTCAAATGGACATATTCAAGCGAGTGTGGAAGGCGGTATCCCTCCTTTTCATTACAACTGGGCGGGGCCCAATGGCTTTAGCGTTGCAGACAGCGTTTTGAATAATCTTGCCCAAGGATACTATGCATTGACGATTACGGATGCGGTAGGAAATGTGGTAGAAGCGCTCACGGGTTTTCGGCAATTCGGCGCTGGCATTAGCGCCAGTACCGTCAGTACTCACGACGCGACCTGCAGCCTGCCCAACGGCTGCGCTGATCTGAAAGTTTTGGGCGGAACGCCGCCTTACCAATTCGCCTGGTCGCAACCGGGGCCAGCCACCGAAGATCGCTGCGACCTGTATAGCGGTGATATTCAAGTAACGATCACCGATGCAAAAGGCTGTGTCGGCTTGCACTCCCTGCACATTTGGAAGGATTCGCTTTTGTATGTGGATTTGGATTCCTTGAATGCTGATTGCCGTTTCGACACCAAAGGGGGAATCAATCTGAAAACAGATGGCACAAACCCGCTTACCTATCAATGGTCCAATGGCGCGACTACTCAAAACCTAAGCAATCTTTCGCCGGGCACTTATACCGTGAAAGCAGTGGATGCCTTGGGCTGTATTGCTACCAAATCCATTCTGGTAAGGGACTACGGCACCTTTGATTGGACGATTTATTATTCGAAAGATTGCATTACGCAATACCCACCGGGTACTTTCTTGCCGATTACTAAAGCAAACCTGAAATTACAGAGTTACGACTTTGCCTCGCGGGCCCTATTCCCGCTAACGATCTCCTGGAGCAACGGGACGCGGCAAAACGTGCAAACGCTTGACGACGATGTTTTTGTCAAAGACCTCGGAAATCAAATAAGCGTGCCCAATGGTCGCTATGCCGTTACCGTAACAGATGCCGAAGGGTGTTCGGAAGTGAAAGAGGTGCTGGTTGACTGCCCAATTCCATCAACCATTGAAGACCAGCGACCCGTTTTTTTTATACACGATAAAGAAACCAGTGGCCCTTACCTGGATAGTTGCGTGGAAGTGTCAGCATATCATTCCTATCATTTGATGAAGGTTGATTTTTCCATCAAATGGTCAGAATATTATCTGAATTTCAAAGAGATTAAAATAGCGTACCCTGCGATTAAAGACAGCAACTTTACCTTCCACACTGGCTCGCTTGATTTTCATTGGGAATCTTCCAATCCTTATGCATTCCCGAATTATTTCACTATTTTCAAAATTTGCTTTGAAAAAGGAGCAGGGTCTTCCAATCCGGATATTGAGTTTGCCTGGGGGGCCAAAACACCCAGAATTTTGCATGAAACAGATGGCGAACTGGGCTTTATTGGCAAAAACGGAAGGGTCAATTTTCAGCCGCTCAATTATTACGGGTCCAATTTCTATGACCTTAATTTGCTTCAGCCCTCTTGCAAAACAAACGGTTACGCCCGTTTGGAATTGGGAGATCCATTGAGTTGGGGCTACAATTATTATCAGGGTATTACGGGGAGTTATAACGGGAAACCCTTCTCAGGCCCTAAAAAACTCCTATTTGCAGCACCCGGCGAGTATAAAGTTACCCAAGCAGGCGGTTCTGGTATATGGAGCAGCTTGTACGCTTACATCCCGCCCTATTCTCTTCCCGGTTCCGAATGTGTCTGGCCCGGCGATGCCGACAAAAACAGTGTGGTCAACCATTTTGACCTGCTCTATCTCGGCCTTGGCATGGGCAGCCAATCGGCGCCGCGCAGCGAAACGGACAGCCTTTGGCAAGGTGCCAATGCGCTGGATTGGCCAGAAAGTACCTCCAGGCGTCACGTCAATTTCAAAAATCTGGACCTGGACGGCAACGGGCTTGTGGAACCCGCCGACACAGCTACGCTTTTCCATCATTGGGGGCAAGTGATAGACCCTTACAGTGACCAGACCCCTTATGAAATGCCCTATCCGCCAGATACGCTCAACCCTGCCATGCAGGTGAGCGTGCAAGCCGACACGCTGCCCGCTGGCGCGGAAGTCAAAATCCCGCTCTCGTTTGCTGCGGATGGGATACAGGGGCTGGCGTTCAGTTTGAGTTATGATTCGGTGCTGGTCGTCTCCGACGCGAGATTCGAGCCTTCGAGCTCTTGGCTGGGCGATCCGCTATCCGATTTAATTTGTGTACAAAAAGATTTTCAAAACCAGAGCAGACTCGATATTGCGATTGCCCGCACCGATGGGCAAGCTACCAGCGGGGCGGGCGCAATTGGGCATTTGGTGCTGACTTTCAAAACATTGCCACCTGATACATGGCTTCGAACGGTGTTGTTCACCGCTCATGCACTGGCCATCACCCCAGCCGAAAAGCTCATCGCACTGGGCGAAACGCGTGAGGAAATCGTGCTTCGTGGTCCGATCAATAATGCCTCCCAGAGCTCCTTCCTGCCCGAAAACGCCATCGTGCTTTCACCTAACCCGACTTCCGAAAACCTGCTCCTCCAAAGCAATTCCTTGCCTATCCGCCGCGTAGAAATCAACAGCTCAGACGGTTCCTTGCACCAGGTTTCTGACTTTGCAAATCCTGTGCAGCAGATTCAGATTGGGCTGGGGAAAATGCCCGCCGGGACGTATTTCGCCCGTATTTTTTGCGAGAATGGAGTGGTAGTGAAGAAGTTTGTGGTGGCTAGATAGGGAGGCATATCGAATTTTGGGCCAATGGGGATGATTGATGATTGACGATACATGAATGTTGATTTTTGATGTAATGGGTGATTTTTTGAAGTTTTATGTATGATTTATCCCAAAATCGAATAAATCGCCCATCGTAAATTTCCCAATCTGCCATTACATCAAAAATCAACATTCATGTATCGTCAATCATCAATCAAATCATCTACTACAGCTTGAACTTGACTGGTATACACAATTCCGTCTCTACCACCTTACCATCGTTCAGGCCTGGCTTCCAATTGGGCATTGATTGCACCACCCGGATCGCTTCTTTTACGAGATCCGGATGAAGCGCATGCTCCGTATCTTTTTGTTTGACATCGCTCACGGAGCCGTCCTTTTTTACTACAAAACTCACGACTACCATCCCCTCTGCTTTGGCGGTTTTCGCGGTTTCGGGGTATTTGGTGTTTTCAGCTAAAAACTTAATCAGCGCCTCCGTGCCTCCAGGAAATTCAGCATCTACCACGTTGGGTTTCGTTGCCTGACTCGCAAGGGTGAAACTGATTGGCAGTTGCATGGAACAGCGCACTGCCTTGCCTTTGTGCTGGGCTGGAATCCATTTTGGCATTATCTGCACTACACGTTCTGATTCTGACAACATATCATCACGCTGGTGAAATCCGCTGCTGCCTGTTGCCCTGATTTTGAGCAGTCTACCATCGTCATCTACCACAAAGCGCACCATAAAAGTACCTTCTGCACCCGCCTTTCTTGCTTCCTCCGGGTATTTCAAATTGTCTAGTAAAAATTGAAACATAGCCTCCTGCCCGCCGGGGAATTGTGGCTGCACTTCTGCATATTGGTAAACTAGTTTACCATTTTCGTCTGTCTCTGGCGCAAGATTCTGGCGTATATATTTCACGTCTTCCTTGTAAGTCACGGGGTCGAATGTGATCACGGTGTCAACATCAGTCCAACCTTTTGATTCCAATTGATGTACGAATTTGAGGTGTTTTTCGTCTACGACCTGCGCAATGGCCGGGGCTTGCCGGAACAACATCGCAAACAACAGGGCGAGTGGGGCCACCAGGCCAAATTTGACCGCCCGAACTGGGGCGGATGCTTTTTTCGTCAACATAACAAGTCTTTGTTTGAGTGGTGATTGAAAAAAATGATTTGCAAAGGCAATCGGCATTCCGGACTGCGACTGCCCTATCAACAACAGGCCATATTGTTTTCTGTCAGAAAGGCGTGACGCTTCGGCGTCAGCCAGGTATTCGTGTACTGCACGCAATTCCCGCCGATACCAGTGCGCCAGGGGGTGAAACCAAAACACCACGCACAATGCTTCGGCAAGAAGCACGTCGGCGCTGTGCCAGCCCTGGGTGTGGGCGCGTTCGTGGGCGAGCATGAGTGCGATATCGTCTATCGAACTTCCCGAAAGTTTCAAACTTTCGGGAAGTTGGGGCTCGATCGGCACAAACACCCAGCGAAAAAACGAAAACGGAACTTCCGCTTCCGCTGTTTGCACCAAAAGACAGCCGTCTTCAAGTCGCTCGGACTGACCTCGAACGGCCATTTGCACAATTTTTAACAATCCCCAGAGCACCCGCGCTGCCATTATGGAAAAACCAATCCAATAGGCAATCCACAGTAAATCAAGGTCTTGCCAGGTATTGGTAGCTGCTTCTACCTGCTGAATGCCAACAGCAAATGCTGGCAGAGCAACTTCCCCTCCATTCACTACCGGTACAGGCATCTGTTCTCCAGGCAAGGCCGCCAACAGGATTCCGAGAACTGCCGTACCGAGCAGGTAAGCGCGGTTGGCACGGAAGAAGGTTTCGTGCCTTAGGAGCAGGGTATAAAGCAGGGCGAAAAAGCCCCAACAGAGGGTTAGTTTGAGCAGGAAGATGGTCATGTTATAGATAATCGTTTCTGAATATGAGTCATGCGAATCAGGGGTTGGATTTCAAAGCCCCAGCGGGGCGTTAATATTTGTAGACTATATGGGACAAATCCCATTCCCAGCCCCAGCGGGGCGGCAATATTTGTTTCGTTTGACATGGAACACATATAAACGCCCCGCTGGGGCTAGGAATTTCGCCGCACACTGAGGCTACAAGCATCACCGCCCCGCTGGGCTTTAACCCCTGATTCGCATGAGTCATCCCGAATTTTATTGTAGCCCCAGAGGGGCTAAATCTTGGTAGGAAATGGGCGGAAATTCGGGTTGGCGTGCCGTAGGTACGCTATCTGTGCGCGTTAGATAGCGTACCTACAGCACGCTTTTGCACCGAAAACAACATTTCTACCAAGATTCCGTCCCTCTGGGTAGGGTGTCCAAAGGGCAAAAAAAAATCCTTCATATTTTTGCTGTGCGAGCAACAAAAAAAGAAGGAAATCAATGTCTAAAAAACATCTTGAGGCAAAGATAGGCAAACTTAAGTCACAACTGAAAGCAAAAAATGCT
>JANMME010000134.1:0-4807 GCA_031373015.1 Saprospiraceae bacterium | reverse complement strand
AATGGTGGGAAAAAGCGCGACTGAGAATATCCAATATCCAATAAGGAATGTCCAAGGGAATATCCAATATCCAACAAGGAATGTCCAAGGGAATATCCAATATCCAACAAGGAATGTCCAAGGGAATATCCAATATCCAACAAGGAATGTCCAAGGGAATATCCAATATCCAACAAGGAATGTCCAATGTCCAAGTAGGCGTTGGGCTCAGTCACTCACATTGACATCTTGGTCTTAAACAACAACAAATTCCAAGCGCGGAGCTTACTTGGACATTGGACATTCCTTGTTGGATATTGGATATTCCCTTGGATATTCCCTTGGACATTTCTTATTGGATATTGGATATTCTCAGTCGCGCTTTTTCCCACCATTCTTTCTCCGGCAAATTTGCCACAAATGCTACTTCCTCCAACCGAACAGGATGCACGAATTTCATGCTCCAACAATGTAGACCAATAGATACATCTGGCAAAGCATTAGGTGCTCCGTATTTCAAATCACCCAAAATAGGACAACCAATGCTACTCAATTGCGCCCTGATCTGGTGGGGTCTGCCCGTAAGTGGCGAAACTTTTAGAAGGAACAGGTTTCCAATTTTTTCCAGCGTTTCATAACGCGTGATACTTTCTTTTGCGTCGCCGCGAGGTTTATTAAAAACCTCCACAGTGTTCCTTTTTTCATCTTTTGAGAGATAGTGCCGGAGTTCGCCAGTGGCGGAGGCCGGAGCATTCAGCGTAAGCGCGAGGTAGGTTTTATCTATTTTTCTATCTCTGAAAATGGTGGTCAGCCGTCCCAATGCCTTGTCAGTGCGGCCAAAAACCACGCCTCCGCTAACCGGTCTGTCAATGCGGTGAGCAGGATGGAGATACACTGCGCCGGGCTTGGCATATTTTTTTTTCAGATAAGTTTTGCCCCAGTCAGTCAGCGTAGTATCGCCCGTTCGATCAGCTTGCACGAGCCAACCTGCAGGTTTGTTGAGCACAAACAGATGGTTATCTTCAAAGATTACAGTTGGTTCCATTTCGGGTGAACGTTATTGGATAAATCTTGTTTGGGAATTTGTCATTTTTTACCCGCCGTAGCCTTCCTGCCCGCCAAGCCTTGGCAGGCGGGGGCGAAGGAGGGTTCATTAATCGTCATTGGGTCATTTTCCGCTCCGCCATTGCTGGGGGGGCAAAGGAAGGTAAACTCAAGATGAATGACCCAATGACGAACCATAATCCAATGACAATTAACGACTTAATAACGAAACGGCCCTTAAAGACCTAATGACTTAATGACAAACCTTACCCTCGGCTTCTCGCCTTGCCCAAACGACACTTTCATTTTTGATGCCCTTCTTCAGGGCAAGGTGGACACAGAAGGACTCTCCTTTGTCCCCGTCATGGAAGACGTGGAAGCCCTCAATCGCCGTGCTTTTGCGGGCGAACTGGCCGCGACCAAACTCAGTTACCATGCCTTTGCGCATCTCACCGAGCGCTATGCTTTGCTCGACGCGGGCAGCGCATTGGGCAATAACTGCGGACCGCTGCTCATCGCCCGTCAGCCCTTGACTGAAGATGAAATCAATGCTGCCCGCATCGCCATTCCCGGTAAAATGACGACGGCTAATTTTCTGCTCAGCCTTGCGTACCCAAATGCGCAAAACAAACAGGAAGTCATTTTTTCCGGCATTGAAAACGCCGTATTGAGTGGTGAAACCGAAGCCGGACTCATTATTCACGAAAACCGTTTCACTTATACGCAAAAAGGCCTCCTAAAGATTTTGGACCTCGGCGAATATTGGGAAACGACCACGGGCTTGCCCATTCCCCTAGGCGGCATTGTGGTTCGCCGGGATTTACCGCTTGAAACGCAACAAAGGCTGAACCGTGTTTTGCGCCGAAGCGTGGAATACGCCTTTGCGCACCCTGAGGATGTCATGCCTTTTGTTCGTCAGCATGCCCATGAAATGGACGAGTCCGTGATGCGAGCGCACATTGATTTGTATGTGACCCAACATACGGTTGATTTGGGCGCGGATGGCCGCGCTGCGGTGCGGCAGATGTTTAGGATTGCGCAGGAGAAGGGCCTGCTTCCTAATTACCGCGATGATTTTTTTGTGGAGGTCTGACAAATATTTTTTTTGACAGGATTTACAGGATAAACAGGATGTGTGACTCCGTTTTGTCGGCTTTGCCGACACCCTTCTTAAATCCTGTTTATCCTGTAAATCCTGTCAAAAAAAACTTGTCATTTTTCACAAAACCTTTGTCTTGGGGGTTAAACCGAGGTTAAACAGCCAACACACTCGCTTCGCGGCCCGTTTCTTTGCCCCAAAATTTTTGAACCATGAAAAAAATAACACTCAGCCTCGCGCTATTAGCACACACCCTGATCGCCTCCGCCCAAATCTTTGTCGAAGGCGTAAAAATCGAACCCACTAATACCGGCCAGTACATCGAACTCGACCCGCTTTACCGCGAAGACGGTCAATGTACCTTCCGGGTGGATTATGGTCAGTTGAACCCAAAGGAAGATTATATTACGGATGATCACGGTAAGCGCTATGATTTTCGAAGCCTCGTGGATGGCCTGAATGCCTTTTACGAAGATGGTTGGGAAGTGGCTCAGGTGAGCGTGCTGGATCGGGGCCGGCGTTTTTTATTGAAAAGACGGTATTGATACTTTTTCAACCGCGTTCCTAAGCAGCAAAAAGATGGCCAGAGCATTTCGTGCCCTGGCTTTTTTAATTTTGAGAGGCTTGTTGCTAAGTTTTTTTTTGAAACTTTCCCGAAATTATTAGAAATGAAAAAATGTAAAATCAATTGCATTTGGGTCGTTTGCCTACTTGCAATGCTCTCGTGCAATCAAAAAGCGAATACGGCCTTAAATGGACCAAAGCAAACAATCACTTCTTTCGAACGTAAAACCGTCACGGTTTACACCACAGCTGACAGCACCCGTTTTCGGCTTTCGCAGACCGAGCGCCTGACGTTTTCGCCGTTCGGTCAGCCGCTTGAAACCCAGCCCTGTGTATTCGTGGATCCCGCGCAGCAATTCCAGACATTTGTCGGCATTGGCGGGGCACTGACAGATGCTTCGGCGGAGATCTTTGCCAAATTGCCTGCGGCAAAGCAAACGGAATTCATGCAGGCCTACTTTGACCGCGACAAGGGAATTGGCTACACCATGGGGCGCACAAACATCAACAGTTGCGATTTTTCGAGCGACATGTACACGTACGTGAAGGAGGGTGACCGCGATTTGAAGACTTTTAGCCTTGCGCACGACGAGCGTTACAAAATTCCGTTCATCAAAAAAGCGATGGCTGCGGCGGGTGGAAAACTGAATTTATTCGTCAGCCCCTGGAGTCCGCCGGCCTGGATGAAGGACAACAACGATATGCTCCATGGCGGAAAACTCAAACCCGAGTTCTTCGATTCCTGGGCTAATTACTACGTAAAATTCATACAGGCCTACGAGAAACTCGGTATCCCGGTTTGGGGGCTTACGGTGCAAAATGAACCGATGGCCAAACAGAGCTGGGAATCTTGTATTTACACAGCGGATGAAGAGCGCGATTTTATCAAAAACCACCTTGGCCCAACACTCCAAAAAAATGGCCTTTCCAGCAAAAAACTCATCGCCTGGGACCACAACCGGGACCTGATTTACCAGCGCGCTTCCACCTATTTTCAAGATCCAGCCGCAGCGAAATACATCTGGGGCATTGGTTTTCACTGGTATGAGGTGTGGAATGGCGGGCGACAATACGAAAATGTGAAGCGGGTGGCCGAGTCATTTCCCGACAAAAACCTGCTGCTTACGGAGGCTTGCAACTACCCCTTTTCCTGGAAAACCTTTGATGAATGGCAATGGGGTGAGCAGTACGGCGAGAACATGATCCATGATTTCAACAACGGCGCCGTAGCCTGGACGGATTGGAACATCCTGCTCGACGAGACTGGTGGCCCGAATCATGTCAGTAATTTTTGCTTCGCACCCGTGCACACCAAGACCAAGGAGGGCACTTTGCACTATATGAACTCCTACTATTACATCGGGCATTTTTCCAAATTTATTCAACCAGGTGCGCGGCGTATCGTCAGTTCTTCGAGCCGGGCGCAGTTGTTGACCACCGCGTTCCAAAACCCGGATGGCAGCATTGTGGTCGTGGTGATGAACCCAACCAAGGAAAAAATCGGTTATCGAATGTGCATTTCCGGGCAAGCGGTAGAGACGTTGAGTTTGCCCCACTCGATTGCAACGCTGGTTTTTTAATTACAAACAAGAACTTGAATTTTCAAAACAGGTCCGACATTTGCCTGGCCTGTTTATTTATGCTTAAATCGGCTGCTCTTTTTCTACAAGAAAATTTCAAAGCTATGAGAATGCACCCTTCACAACCTGTTCATTGGTTTCTTGTTCTTTGCATAAAGCTTTAAACCCCACTCGTACCCACAGGGAGTGCGCGGCAAATCCAGAAAGGTTTTATCCTTTTTCAACCTACCATTATACCAATTCGGATGAGAAATATTTTCAAGCGTTAAACCTTGCAGTAATCTTGCCTCTATGAGCAGTAAGTTTTACAACATCCTTATTTTTGGGTTGGTGCTTTCAAGTCTTGCCTCACTACCTTGCGCGGGTCAAACCACTTTTGCGCAGGGGGATGTGGCTTTTGTAGGGATCGCGTCCAATGTGGGTGATGACGATTTGACTGTTTACTGCGAAAACGGAGCAGGCATCGGGGATGGGCGCGACCGGGTAAGTATTGTCTGTTTTAAAGACCTTGAAAATGGGACCGTACTCGATTTTACCGATA
>JANMME010000103.1:0-12631 GCA_031373015.1 Saprospiraceae bacterium | reverse complement strand
GTGTCCCATCCGTGTCATCCGTGTTCCACCCCTCTCATTCCCAAAAAATCGGAAATCAGGCCTTCCCAAAAGGAAAAATCCGTGTCCCATCCGTGTCATCCGTGGCCCATCCCTCTCATTCCCAAAAAACGGGCTCAATCCGCTCCACATACGGCAGCGAAGCCAATCGAAACAGCACACGCTGGTAATTTTTCTGATGCGTGTTGCCAATAACAAGCCATTGTGCGTCTTTGCAGCCTACCCTGCCCTTTCCGGCATTTTTCTGCACGGTGGGGTCTATTTTATGTACTTGTCGCCAGTACTTTTCTTCGGCGGGGATGCAGAATTCGTAGTTCACCGCCACCTTTCCTTTCGGCGGCCCAGTCAACCCGTCCGCATCGAGTTGTTTGAAATCCAATTTTATTTTTTTCCAGGCATCGGGGTTTTCCGGCGGTTTTTGGGGCGTACAGGCAAATAAAACAGTCATTATGACTAAAAGACAAACGCGATTCATAGAGGCGTGATATTTTGCGCCAAAATACGCCAGATCATCCAATCACCACATCAACAAATCAACACTTCCTGTGAACTCACGTCGCTCCTTTCTTCAAAACACCCTGCTTGGTGGCCTCGCCGCTGGTACTGCCGATTTTTGGGCAAAAACCCTCCCCGCCTTTGAAAAGCCCGAAAAAAACGCCTTCCCTGTCGTCATCGCCACCTGGGGGCCCAACCTAAAAGCAAATGCTGCTGCCTGGGAAGTTCTTTCCAAAGGCGGCTACGCACTGGATGCGGTGGAAGCCGGGGTGCATGTGCCGGAAGCCGACCCCCTCGACACCAGTGTTGGCTACGGGGGCTTTCCCGACCGCGACGGCCACGTAACACTCGATGCCTGCATCATGGACGAACACGGGATGGCGGGTTCAGTCTCTTTTCTGGAGCATATCATGCACCCCATCAGTGTGGCACGGCGGGTGATGGAGAAAACACCCCACGTCATGCTCGTGGGAGAAGGTGCCTTGCAATTCGCGTTGAGCGAGGGTTTCAAAAAAGAAAATCTACTAACTGATGTGGCGCGAAAAGCTTGGGAAAACTGGAAAATAGAATCCAAATACAAGCCAGTTATCAACGTGGAACGACACGACACGATTGGCATGGTGGCCATTGACCAACAGCAACGCATCGCGGGAGCCTGCACTACCAGTGGCGCGGCGTTCAAGATGCATGGCCGCGTGGGCGACAGCCCGATCCTCGGCGCAGGGATGTTTGTGGACAATGAAGTGGGCGGGGCAGCCAGCACCGGGTTGGGCGAAATGGTGCTCCGCACACTCGGCAGTTTCCTGGTGGTAGAAGAGATGCGGCGCGGCGCCCACCCACAAAAAGCCGTAGAGACTGCTGTGAAACGCATCGCACGGAAATACCCCAAGCAGAGCGGGGAAGCCCAAGTCGGTTTTATCGCCGTGGACAAACGCGGTCGGCACGGTGGATATGCCATACATCCGGGTTTCAATTTTGTGGTGTACCAACGCGGGGAGAACAAATTGTACGAATCGGCGAGTTTGTTGTCCAAGTAAATATCCAATATCCAACAAGGAATTTCCAATGTCCAAGTAGTTGTTACTCTTGGCCACTCACAGTGACCTCATTGCATTGAATCACAACTAATACCAAACGCAGCGCCTACTTGGACATTGGAAATTCCTTGTTGGATATTGGATATTTACTTGGACATTGGACATTTATAAAATCTCTTTGCCCGAATTTGCGTTTAATAGCCCATTCCTACTCAAACCCAACCTACCATGTTGCGCGTAGCCCTCCTTGTTTCCATCTTTTTCATCATAAAAACCAATCTGTTTTCGCAAGCCCACGCTGATTGCGTGACGGCTATGGATGTATGCGACAAAAAAAAATTGAGCATCAACTCGGCGGGCGGCGAAGGCACCAACCGCAGCGAGGCTGATTTTATCGCGTGTTTTATGAGCAGCGAAAACAAGGGGCAGGCTGAAGAAAACTCCACTTGGATCAAGTTCGAGATTGCAGAAAGCGGCACCCTCTCCTTTACGATTACCCCACACAAGGCCGACGACGATATTGATTTTGTGGTCTATCGCTCCCTCGATGGCAGTTGTAAAAATATGAAAATTGTGCGCTGCAACGCGGCTGGCGACCCTTCTGACTGGGCTTCTCACAGCAAATGCCTGGGCCAAACCGGCCTGCGCAGCGGCGAAATGGATTCCAGCGAAGATGCCGGCTGCAACGACACCGACGACAATGCCTGGCTCGCCCCACTCAACGTTTTGAAGGGAGAAAAATACATCCTCCTCATCAGCAACGTAACTACCCGCGGGCCAGGGTTCGACATTGACCTCGGCGGCACGGCACTTCTGCCCTGCGAAAAAAAGATAAAGCCTATTGCAGCCGCAACCCCAAAACCCATCAAACTCAAACCCGCTACCGAAGCAGTCGTGCCGCCCAAACCCGCCCCCGAAAGTATCGGCGGGCGCAAGGTCGAAGTCGGCGGGGAAGTAAAAGTAAAAAGCCGCAAGATCAAGATCAAACTTTGGGACAGCCAAGTGCAGGACGGCGACATTATTTCGGTCTATCTCGACGACAAAAAAGTGATTGACCACATTTATCTCCTTCTGAAACCACAAGAATTTGAAATTGAACTTCCTCCGGGTAAAGAACACTACCTGACGGTTTTCGCCGACGATTTTGGGAAAGCAGAGCCGAACACAGCTATGGTGCTTATCAGCGACGGGGTGCGCGAACAGACAATTGACCTTGTGGCGGGCCGCAGTAAGCAGGAGAGCGTGAAGATTATTAGCGAGTGACGATTTCGTAAATCGTAAATTCCAGCATCTCCACCAACACTTCATTCAAATTTTTAATTGCCAAAGGCAAATCCCAGGCCTCTCGATTGCGGGGCTCTACACGATTGGAAATGCTGCGGATTTCGGCAAAGGGCACTCCTGCCGCAAGACAGGCATAAAAAAACGCAGCGCCTTCCATGCTCTCCACCTGCGCTTCGGGATACTTCTCCCGGATCTTCTGAATGGAGGTAGCTGCTCCGTGTACTTTGTTCACGGTCAAGCCATTGCAAGGGAGAAGGTTCGGAATAGGCGGCTGTGGATTGGAGAGCGTGGCGCTGGCCAACAGGCCCAATTCACTTACATCTGTGAAGCTGCCGTCAGATTCCTCTACGCCAAGGTCGCCAAAGCGTTCGCTGACAATCTGCACTACATCGCCGATCTTTAGGTGGGGATCAAAAGTGCCTGCGATTCCCGCATTGATGGCCCATTCCGGGCGCTGTTGGGCAAAAAGATACCCGAGTTGAAACGCCGAGGCCGTCATGCCTACACCCGTCACGAGCGTTTGTACCACCAGATTTTTCTTTTCAAAAACCCCTGCTGATTTTTGCTGAAAATGGGTTTCAAACCAAGCGAGCGTTGGCGCGATTTCGAAAGGCGTGGCGGATACGAGAAGAATGTGCATTTTGACAGATAGATCGTGAACGAGCCCGCGAATGTACCCCGGAACTCTGTTCTGGGGTTAGATTCTCCGGAACAGAGTTCCTGGGTACGCACTACCTTCGCTGCCGAAAAATGATTCTGAATGAAAAAAGAATGGTTCGCTGAGTGGTTTGATTCGCCCTACTACCACCTGCTCTTCAAAAGCCGCGATGACAATGAAGCCAAGGCTGTGCTCGACCATTTGCTGCTCGCGCTCCATCTTTCGCCCGGCAGCGGCGTGCTCGACCTTGCTTGTGGCAAAGGTCGGCATTCCCGCTACATTAACCTCCAAACGCCTGATTCTCATCGCTGAAAAACCCTGACACCCATGCTTGAAATGCTCCAAAATTGGGATGCTGCCCTTTTCCAATGCATCAACGGCAGCCTAAGCAACCCCGTATTTGATGCCTTGTTACCATGGTTTCGCGAGAAATGGTTTTGGATGCCCGTTTACCTTTTTGTAGCGGCGTTTGCGCTCCTGAATTTTCGAGGGCGTGGCTGTGTTATCCTACTCGGCCTCGTGCTTACCGTCGGTCTTTCAGATTTCACCAGCAGCAGCCTGGTGAAAAAAAATGTGCAGCGCCTTCGCCCTTGCAACGACCCGGCGATGTTTGAAAAGGTTCAAGTTAGAGTGCCCTGCGGCGGGGGATACAGTTTCACTTCGAGCCATGCAGCCAACCATTTTGCAGCAGCCGTTTTCCTGATCGCAATGTTTGGCGGGCTAGCGCGTTGGGTGCGCCCAGCCGCGCTGACTTGGGCTGGGTTGATCGCTTTTGCACAGGTTTATGTGGGCGTACACTACCCTGGCGATGTGCTGTGTGGAGCGGTCTTGGGAGCAGTCCTCGGCTGGTGGACGGCTACAATCTGGCAAAGGATGAATAAACCCCTCCTTCGCTTTTACTCGGCTTAGCCATATCCGGCGGCGAGATGCTTCGGCGGGTAAACCCCTCCTTCGCGTTTACTCGCCTTAGCCTTATGATGCAGCGAGGTGCTTCGGCGGGTAAACCGTTAAATTTTTAGTTGAAATAAAGACGCTTTGTAATTTTCGGCGTGATTTTTGGAAATAATATTTCCCATAGCATTCACGTTATCCCAAATCATTGAGAATCATACTTTTTATGAAACACCTTTTCAATCTTTCATTGCTTTTTTGCGCCCTTTTTTTGGCCTCTAAAACCACGGCGCAAACGTTAAAAGCCGTGGACAATTCGTTAAATGCTGGCAAAGTCGAATGGCTCGACCGGCAGATCAATACTGGCAATGTGCCGTTTGGCCAACCCGTGACGCGGGAATTCAGGGTCAAGAACATCAGCAGCGAGAACCTGATGGTTTTGCAAGTAAAAAGCTCCTGCCACTGCACCACCACCGAGTGGGACCAAAACCCAATAGGCCCAGGCAAAATCGGCATCCTCAAAGTGACCTACGACAGCCAAAAAGAGGGCGATTTTTACCGCATCGTGGCAGTAATAACCAATTTCGACTCTATGCAATCGGTGCCGCTGGCCATGGTCGGCAAGGTGGACAAAAAGCCAGAAGCAAATTCTGGAAATTGAGATATTGAGATATTGAGATATTGAGATATTGAGATATTGAGATATTGAGATATTGAGATATTGACCCATCCTACGGCTCAGGGCCGTAGGATGGGTTTTGTTTTTTCCTGGACCAAAACCGTATCTTGCGCCTTCTTTTCAACTGACCTAAATGCGCTATGGACTTGATCTTCACCAATTTGCCTACGCTTTTTATCACGGCTTTTTTTGCCATCCTTTTTCTCCAGTCGGGGCTCGACAAGGCACTTGACTACAAGGGCAATCTGGATTACCTAACCGGTCATTTCAAAAACAGCCCTTTGGCGGGAAGCGTGCAGCTGCTTTTACCTACCATCACCGTGCTCGAATCACTCACCGGCGCTGTGTCGGCTTGGGCTTTTTTGCAAACACTGCTTACGGGCCAGAGCACTGCCGCCATTTTTAGTCCTGGCTTGGCAGGTGTTTCTCTTTTGTGCCTTTTTTTCGGACAACGGGTAGGTAAAGACTATGCCGGCGCGGCATCTTTGGTGCCCTATTTTATGGTGGTTCTGTTGGGGCTCTGGATGATTAAGATATAAGGCCCTGTTGATAGTCACTTTGGAATTGCATTGGTTTTTGAAATTTTTCTTTAAAAAATTCAACTGTTTTGTACTTTTCGCCCTGAAAACGACTTTTACAAAACAATACGGGGGAAATTTAATCTTCTTTTAATCAACCGCGAAGTATGCGCATCCAATTCACCCTAACTTGCCAAAAGGGTACCATTATCCCAATTAATTATCAATCGGAAATCTCAAATTGGGTTTTCAGTGTCCTTTCCAAGGCCAGCCCAGAGATGTCTCTCTGGGCTCAAAAGCGCGGCTATGACTTTGCATCGCGCACTTTCAAGCTATTTACGTTCAGCCCATTGGCCATCTATCCTTACGAAATGGATCAAGTGCGGCAGGAGTTCAGGCTTCAGGGCAATCAAGTAAAGCTTACCTTTTCAACTTTTGTTGAGCCTTCTTTTGAGCAGCAGATTATCCAGCTCTTTCGTCAAGTGCCGCTCACTTTGGGCCTTCTCGACGGACAACCTGCGCGTTTTGAAGTGAAGCACTGGCAGGTGATGCCCCACCCAAATTTCAAGGAAGGCATGCAGTTTAAGGCTACTTCTCCCATTTCGGTCACCAATGTGGACGACGAAAAGCCCGTGCCAAACCCATACTTGATGCCGGACAACCCGGATTACGACATAAGTTTTTTCACACATGCCGTGCGCCGTTTCAAAGCCGCCACGCAATATAAGTCTCTGGCCGCCTTAAAGTTGATTGACCCTTCTTTTGCCATGCATTTCAGGATGTTTGGGCAGTCAAAATCAAGGCTTATACACTTGAAGCCCAACACAGATGGCATTCAACAGTTGCGCGGCTTTGTCTATGATTTTGAAGTCGCCATGTCGCAGCCGCTCTTGGAATTTTGCTACTATGCCGGCTTTGGCGAATACCCCCAGTTGGGCTTTGGATACGTTGAAATAAAAGAGAAGGAGAAAGAAAAAGAAAAGAGCTATGGCGGAGGCGGCCAACAATATGGCAACAACCATGGCGATGGGCATAATCGGGGGCGAAATTAAAGTTTGGCTGAGGGATGAAGATTTAGGGGGCATGTCTAAACCCCTAAACCCTAAACCCTCAACCCTCAACCCTCATCGGCAGACCTTCATGTAGGTGCCTGTTTCCCAATTAAAAGCATAGCGTTCCACGGTATTCGCCGGCACGGCACGATCCACGTCTTTGTCGGGCTGAGTTCCTTGTGTTACCAAATCAAATTCCCACCAGCCCGTCACCGTTTCCACGGTTGGCAACAACTGGATAGCCTTGTCGAACGAATAACTCCGCTCAGAGTCTTCGCCCAGTATCCCTGAATTATCTTCGTGAATAACGAGGTTGAATACCTTTTCCAAATCTTCCAAGTTGAGGAAGCTGAGGTATTCGCCGTAAATCCCTTGCCCCATCCAGCTCATTTCAAGGCTTAGGCATGTTTGGTTCTCGCCCAATTGAGCCAAACCGATTTCGCCGCCAAACCCGCCCCCACCGAGCGATGTTAGGTGTTTTGCAAAGCGCTCGACCGTCCATTTCCCATCCGCCGTTTTGTCGAAAATCGCCAAACTGATCTGTGCCCCACAAGCTTGGCAGTCGCTGATCTCACCATGTTCGTAGTGCAAGGTCTCGAACACTGCTACGGCCCGTTCAATATCGAAGCTGGTGTAAAACAATATAGTGTCGAGCCGCGTGTGCATCCAGCCATCGTCGGAAAGGTTGGCTGAAAGCCCATCTGCAAATGTGAGGGGCTCCCAGAGTGCTTCCCCGTAGGAGGAGAAAGTGTCGGCATCAAAAAGGGTGGATAAGAGGGTCGTTTGGTCTTCTAAATCAAAGGTTTTCGAGGTTTCAATTTGGGCTTGGGCAAACAATACGCAAAGTGCAAAACCGGCAGTCAGGAGGATTTTATGCATGAGAAGATTACATTTAAAAAATGCAAAAATAGGGCATAAAGGAGATATTTCTGTAAAACGAAGGCCTGACAACGCATACGTTGCCAGGCCCTCGAATCAATGCCTGAATTGTAATATTTTATTGACCCTTGGCAGCAGGCTGTTCTTTGCCTTTCACTTCGCCTTTTATCTCAATAAAAGTCTCGGTCGGGGCAGTGTTGGCCGTAACAGTGACGCGCTTGCTTTGTGGGCCAGGTTTGCCTTTGGAGTTGAATTCTACTTTGATCTCGCCTTCACCGCCGGGTGGGATGGGCTCCTTGGGCCAAGTGGGCACCGTGCAGCCGCAAGAACCTTTACAGTTGCTGATGACCAACGGCTCGTTACCCGTGTTTTTGAATTTGTAGTTGTGTTTCACGATTTCGCCTTCGTCAACCGTGCCATAGTCGTACACGGGCTGTTCGTACTGGATCGTGGTAGCAGGGCCCGCAGGCATCGAAACAACGTTTTGGTTTGTTCCGGGGATATTGCCGGATTGACCACCAGCATTGTAAGCGGCTGCCGACTCCTGAATTTTTTCCGCTTCGGATTGGCCGAACCAGTTTTTGAAACCGCCGCCAGTGAGATTGGCAATCAGCAGAATGGCGAGCAAAGCGAGCAGGCCGATCTGAACTTGTTTATTCCTTTCCATGCTTAAAGTATTGAAGGTGAGAGATAGGATGGCTAACATTTTTTTCTTGGGTCAAAAGTAGATTGCTTCAAAACAGCTCCGTTTATCCAGCCGATTCGGTTTGCAAAAGTTTAACAGCAAACCATGGCCCGCCGTCGCCTTTACCCGCCATAGCCGAAGGCGACGGCGGGCATCACTTTATCACTCCATCACTCCATCACTTCATAATAAAACGTTTCCAAAAGCTAAGTGCAAGGCCGAGTAACATCATGATACTGCCAATCCAAACCAAATTGATCCCTGGGAAAATGATGGCCTCAAGCACTATATAATCAGATCGAGCGGCATTTTCGGCTATTTCTACAGGAATGCCGCCTTGGTTTGCCGGCGTTTCGGCCACACCGATGGTTAAGACTCCTTCTTTCGGGTCAATTTTTTCAAATCGGAAATGCAGGCCCAATGTTGGGGCTTCGTCTTTGATGCTGAATGGCTGGCTGTTGCGAATGAGGTAAACCGGGGCGGCTTCGGCTTTTCGCCCGTCGGGGGCTGTTATTTCCAGCCCGGCAGCCACGGCGATGTCACCCGGCTCAGGCGAATAGGAAGGGTGCTGCACCTCCTTAATAACTTTCGCAAAATGGATTTGGTAGCCATTGAACTCAAAAAGGCTCCCTTCCTTTAAATCAAAATTGGTGTATTTCAGTGCTTCTTCGGCTTTGAAGACCTGTTCCATGGAAGCTTCGTTCAGCCTGATTTTCATCTGCAAGGGCCCTATGTCAGATTGTAAGGAGAAGCCTCCCTTTGCCGGACGCAGGTAGAGCATGGGTGCAGCAGGATAAGGTTTGGGGTCGCCTAGGGAGTATGCACGTAGTTTGAGCCCCACCGCCAGATCGCCCTTTTCGGCCCGGTATTCCGGGTGTTGGGGCGTTTTGGTCAAGGCTTCTACCACCAAGTAGTGTTTTTTTGTAAAAATCGTGTCGCCCACAACTGCCTCATATTTTTCATATTTCAGGCTGTCTTCCTGTTGTTTTGCAAATGCGGGGTCAAGTTCGCCTTTGGGCAAAGACGAGACCAGCGTGAACACATCGTAATTCCAATAGTGTTGGGTGGAAGGGTTGTTCGCCACTACTTTTGAAAACTGACGGTCGTACATCACATTGGGGTACAGCGTGAAATTTTCCCCAGTTGGGTTGCCCTCCTTGTCGCGCCGCTGGAAATCGACCGTAAAACTGCGCGTTTGACGTTCCAGCGTATCTTTTGTATAGGTGGCATTAAACCCTCGCATGGGCATAGGCGCCTCTTTCATCAAAATAACACTGCGCCTAAGTGCCTCATCATCAGCCCCTTCTATCAAGCCATCCATCGCAAAGGTGTTGACCGAAATCCAATCTTTCCCCAGGCCTGTGCTCAGGATGCCCAGCAGCAAAATGCCAAAGCCAACATGGGAGACCGCCGAACCAGCGAGCTTCAAATTGCCTTTCATCACCGTAATCAGGTAGTCCAAATTGGAGACGACCGTGAACATCCCTACAAATAAATAGGTGTAAAGTTGCCAAGCCCTAACATGGATCCATTGTGCGTTCAATATGGTCAGTAAAGCAGCCCCAACCACTGCGATGCCGATGTGAAGCGCAAATTTCCGGGCTTGAACGGCCCAGTTTCGTTCGCTATAACGCATCCATTGTGCCACCCCCGTAAGCAAGCCAATAAACACCGCAATCCACAATTGATACCTGTTGTGGTGTTCTATTGGGTCTTTTAGGGCCGCGCCTACATAATCTGGATTGAAGACCTGCACGATTTTGTTCCAAACGGGAAGAGAAGTAGCGCCCGTCATCAACAATGCTGAAAACAACAACACCAGTGAGCCAATAAACATCCAGAACTCCCGGCTGTTGGTCTTTTCTTCGCCCTTCTCTTCAGGCACATCTTTGTAGCGAAGCATCCAAAGCCATAAACCCATCCCCGAAAATACCCCCATCAAAATGATCAATTGCAAACCAAGGCCCATTTCGGTAAAAGAATGTACGGATGTATCGCCTAAAATCCCGCTCCGGGTAAGGTAGGTGGAATAAAGAATCAGGATAAACGTGAGTAGATAAAAACCATAAGTACTACGGATGGAGTACCCAGTGCTACGTGCGACAAGGTTGGTGTGAATGCCCGCCAAAAGCACCAGCCAAGGCACCAGCGAGGTATTTTCCACCGGGTCCCATGCCCAGTATCCTGCAAAAGAGAGCGCTTCGTAAGCCCAAGCACCACCCATAAGAATGCCCGTGCCGAGTATTGCAGCAGAGAAAAGCGACCAATGGAGGGCTGGCTTTAGCCATTCTTTGTGCGCTCGCAGCCAAAGTCCTGAAATAGCAAATGCAAAAGGCACCACAGTGCTTGCAAAACCAAGAAACAGGGTGGGCGGATGGATGGTCATCCAATAGTTCTGAAGGAGCGGGTTGAGCCCGTTCCCTTTTATTTTGGCCAGGTAATCGGTTTGGTTGAAAATCGGTGCGTCCATCACATCGCGCAACAGGTCAAACGGACTTGCCCCAAATCTGAACTCATTGAAGTACAAGCCCAAAAGCATCGAAGCAATGAACACTTCCGCCAAGGCGATGACCGTTAAAACGGAAGTTTCCCATTTCCCGGCGCGAAACATCAATACAATGCCCAGGATAATGTGCCAAAAACTCCAAAGCAAAAAACTGCCCTGCTGTTCTTTCCAAAAAGCTGAAAAAACGTATTTTGTAGGAAGATCGTCCGACACATTGGCCCAAGCGTATTGATACTCGTACATCTTGCCTGTCAGAATCCAAAACAGCATCGCAATGATGCCAAAAGTTGCCAGGCCGTGCAGTAGGTATGCATAGCGGCCCAAGTTTCGCCAGCCCTTGTACTGGTCGGTTTCCCGCCGCTGCGTGGCGATAAAAAATGAAACGGAGGCCAACAGCGCGGCCACAAACGACAGCACTGCGAGGAGGTGGCCCAACTGGCCTGGGAGGAGATGTTCGCCGATGTATTGCATAGGAGGCGGTAGTTTTTGCGCTGCAAAAGTAGTCAGACTTTCTGCCTTGCAGCTGGACTTTGAGTTTGTATGGAATTAATAAAATTTGTTTTCTACGCGAAATTCCTTTTATTTTTGTCAAAATTTTCAAAAGATGAGCACTAACGCCGATATAATCACGCTCCCTGCCAGTACGTCGCGCAAACGCCCCAATGGGCGCAACATACCTGCATATCTGGTGCGAGAGATCATAGACGGCATCCCGTTCTATTATGCTGGCTACCGGCAGGTAATGAACAAAACCAAATCACTTGAAGAAGTTATGAGCGACAGCGGCCTCCAATTTTTCATTAAAGACTACCTCTCTGATCTTTTAAAAGCACATTTGGACCTTAAAAAATATCGCATCGGTGCAGGCGAATTGGGCTTCCATCCCGATTTCCGCAACAATATGGGTCTCGATGTGGTAGTATTTGACCGTAAGGTGCTTACACCCGACCAAATCACGACTAAATTCGTCACCGTACCCGCTAAGTTCGTCATCGAAGTGGATGTGAACGTGGAGCTGCCAGAACGAGATTCAGACCTTTTCCAAGAGTATGTAGTCCGCAAAGTGCGCCGACTTTTTACCTACGGTACCGAAAAGGTCGTGTGGGTTTTCACCAGGAGCAAAAACGTGATTTCTGCTACCCCCGACGCGCCATGGCAGATTTTTGATTGGGACAAAGACGTGGAACTGATAGATGGAGTGCAGATGAACATCCATGCCTACCTCGAATCAGAAGGGTTGAACCCGGACATTAGACTTGGGAACTGACCCGAATTTCAGATAGACTTTGTACTTTGCCAACTAACCAATACCCAACTCCCCCCGTTTTTTCGGTAGACGGCCAGGTATAACAAGCGAAGGTCAACAGCATTCCCATTCAAAATAGCCCGCACATTAACCACACCGTTCACAAGTGCGATTTTGCCATAAAAACGCACGCTGGCTTCTTGCCGCTCCATTTTTTCATACACCAATTTTCGAGAGGCAATGGCTGCTAAGTGCTCCAACTTGTTTTCTTTCAGGGCATTGGAGTGAACATACACCAACTCATCAGCCAACAAATGCCTTAAGCTGCCCGTATCAGCCCGTATCATAGTTTCGAAGCGCCGGGCTTCAGCAGCCAGCACTTTTTGTGCATTCCTAGTTTGGGCGTTCAACGCGGAAAGGACGAAAAGCAGCAAAATGCCTACTGAAAAACTTTTTGAAGTGACCATTGAGGATTGGGTACGTTAAAGGGCCTCAAAAGTACCACAGCAATGGTGGCAATCAGGCCAATGATCACAGATTTCTATAAATCTGTTTTCCCGCATCCAATTCATCAAATCCTTGTTACATACTGCCGAACAAAAGCAATGACAAAAATCCGACACTTCCTCAATTTTTCTGGCTAGATTTTTGCCGGATATTTTGCTTAGGAACGCGGTTGAAAC
>JANMME010000087.1:0-9077 GCA_031373015.1 Saprospiraceae bacterium | reverse complement strand
GATCTCCCAGCGTGCATCGTCATCCGGCAGGCGGAGTTGCAGTTCATCGACATGGGCGATCAAGATGCGGCGCAGGCTCTGGAGGGCGGCTTTTTTGGCCTTGAGCACGTCATCCTGTTCCATCTCCTTCACCCGATCCATCGCCCGCTCGCTAATCGCCGTAATGGACAGCGCGGGATTCACCCCCGGGTTGGCAGAGATCATAGACCCGTCGCAGACCAGCATGTTTTCATAGCCGAATACCCGGTTATTTTGGTCTATCACCCCTGTTTCGGGCGTAGCGCCCATGACTGCGCCGCCGAGAATGTGGGCCGTGCCGGGAATGCCCATCAAAGGCGTAAGCCCAAAAGCCACGGCTTTCCCTTTTAAGATCACTTCAAACTTACGGGCCAATTCAATGGCGCGTGGAATGAAAGCAGTCGGTTTTTCTTTGCCTACCACGGCTGTTCGCATGCCACCCCACCAGCCACGAGAAAAGGTCACGGTGCTGTCCAGTGTTTGCATGAATAGCATGACGGAGGAACTTTTGGCCCAATCTTTTACCCGAAAATACTGCCAGTATTGTCGCGGGTGACTGAGCATTTCCCAGATCATTTTGAACAGCCGGACCAGCAGATTCGGCCCGTCTACAAAAGGCAAAAAAGTGAGCCGCCAGGCCCCCGAACCTGCGCCATAGCGGCACAACTCTAGGTGACTGTGCTCATCCGTGTGTAAAATCGCGCCGATGGCAATGCCTTGAGATTGGTCGGAGGAATTGTCCAATTGCGTCACGGCGATCAGGCTTTCGTTGTTCGTTCGCACCTCCTTTCCCACCATGTCGGACAAACGCGGCAAGGATGATTTTTTCAATTTGAGCAACAAGGCTACGGTGCCCAGTACGCCCCCCGCGAAAACAATCCCCTTGGCTTGCAGCGTTTTTTTTCGTTTAAAGAATCGAGTAGCATCCTGATATTCAACCACATAGCCCTCCGAGCCATCTTCCTTTCCGATGGGCCGGACATCCTTTACTTCCTGTTCGGCCAGGATTTCTGCACCGAGTTGCTGGGCCAGATACAGATAGTTTTTGTCCAGTGTGTTTTTGGCATTGTGCCGACAGCCCGTCATGCATCCTCCGCAAAAGGTGCAGCCGCTGCGTTCCGGTCCCTTGCCCCCGAAATAGGGATCAGCGTCCGTTTTGCCTTGTTCGCCAAAGTACACGGCTACGTTGGTGGCATCGAGATGTTCCTTTTGCCCGATGTCTTCTGCCAGTTGTTCCAGCGCGTGTTCGCCGTCAAAAAAGCGCGGATTTTTGGCCGCTCCGAGCATTTTTAGGGCGCGGTCGTAGTACGGAAGGAGTTCTTGTTGCCAATCAGCCAGTTTGGCCCAACTGCCCGAGGTAAAGAAAGCGGGTTTGGGTATTGGCAATGTATTGGCATACACGAGGGAGCCGCCGCCCACGCCCGTGCCCGACACAATGCCCACATGTCTGAAAATGGTGATCTTCATGATCCCGTACCAGCGCAGGGAGGGCAGCCAAAGCCATTTGGAGAATGTCCAGTTCGTTTTGGGAAAATCTTCGGTGCGATACCATTTTCCCTTCTCAATGACCAATACCTTGTAGCCTTTTTCCGAGAGCCGAAGCGCGCTCACAGAGCCGCCGAAGCCACTTCCTATTATGATGTAGTCGTAGTCCACTATTGGAAGGATATTTTTGCTGGGAAATTCGGAGTCGGCAAATGTAGGGCGGGTTTTGGTAAACCACTTATTGTGAATGTATGAATGCAGCAATCGTAAAATCAAGCTTCCAAACCCTCTTTTCAGCCCTGCCAGAACTCATCGTGCGCGCGCCTGGCCGCATCAATTTGATTGGTGAGCACACCGATTACAACAATGGTTTTGTCCTGCCTGCTGCGATTGACAAAGCCATTTGGATGGCTGCCGGGCGACGCACAGATGGGCGTTTTGCTTTTTTTGCCCACGATTTGGGCGAATTTTTCATCTCTGAAAATGAAAATCCTGTTTTTCAGGAACGGCAAAATTGGACAAATTACCTGCTCGGCGTGGTTAGCGAAGCGCGAAAAGATGGGCTGGTTTTCGGCGGCCTGAACCTGGTTTTTGGGGGCGATGTGCCCTTAGGCGCGGGGCTGTCGTCGTCGGCTGCGATTGAAAGCGGGGCGATGTTTATCCTGAATGAGCTTTACAAGCTAGGGCTTTCAAAAATGGAAATCGTGCGACTGGCGCAACGCGGCGAAAACCATTTTGTGGGCATGAAATGTGGCATCATGGACATGTTTGCCTCGGTGATGGGGCACGAAAATCAGGTTATACGCTTAGATTGCCGAAGTCTCGAATATGAATATTTCCCCTTCGACACCCCCGATTTTTCGCTCGTTTTATTCGATTCAGGTGTAAAACACGCCCTTGTTGACAGCGAATACAACACCCGCCGGGAAGAATGCGAGGCTGGGGTTTCGATATTAAAAAAAATCGATCCAAGCATTTCCAGCCTGCGCGATGTGCCTTTCTCCTTTCTAAAAAAACACAAAAACGAGCTGCCGGCGACGGTTTATAAACGCTGCAAATTCATTGCGCAAGAAAACGAGCGGGTAGAGCATGCCTGCGCTGCGCTGCAAAAAAACGATTTCAAAACACTTGGAAATTTGATGTTTGAATGCCACGACGGCTTGAATTTGGAGTATGCGGTTTGTGTGCCGGAGACTAATTTTTTGGTAGAATCTGCAAGGCGTTTTTCACAACAAGATGCCGTACTCGGCGCTCGCCAAATGGGTGGCGGGTTTGGCGGCTGCACCATCAATCTGGTGAAAAATAGTGCACTAACTGTGTTTTCGGAAGAAACAAGCATGGCGTATCGCCAAGTTTTTGGGATTGACCTGAAAATTTATCCGGTCCGACTGAGTGCCGGGACAGCGATTGTCCCCCATCAAATGCAATTTACCCATTAAAAAATTTTTATTTGCAAATTGTTTGTTTGCACAAAACCACCATACTACCTTTCGGGCAGAAAATTCAAAAACCCAATGGTTCTCTTACCTCAACCAAAACTTAAACCTGCGCCCCCGCTTCCGGTTCGAACTGGAGGCGGGGGCGTGTTTGTTTATTGAATTTCAAGTAATTAACGATTATTTCTTCACCAATAAATTACATTAAAATGAAAAGATTCCCTAAATCCCTAACTGCTTCTCCCGGTTTTGAAAGCGAGTTAGACCCCAGCATGATTGTCGTTTGTTTCAAAAAACCAATGGCTCAGCCGGATGTCGAGGCTATTGCGAAAAGCCTGAGATTAACCCTTTTTACAACCGAAAAACCGGGTGAAAATGTGCGCTGGCATCAAGTGAATCATACCGACACCCGTTTCTGGCTAAAAAAGGAAGACGGCAAACCCATTGACGATGCACATTTTGCCGAAATTGAAAAAACCTTGGGCGATCAGATAGCGTGGATCGGGCCGGTTTACGAAAACTACAGCAAGAAAGGGGTGGAAAGTTGCTTTTGCCCTATTCCGAACGTAGCGCTTATCCCGAAGAGCAAAGGGGCAACGCTTGCTTCGGTTTCCAAATTAGCCAACCAATATGGGTTGAACCTGGATGAAAACAGGTCGAAATACCTGAGTTCTGTTTTTTATTTAACGGTGCCAGTGGGCAGTAAAACGGCCACTTCCTTTGACTTAAAAAGCAAGCTGACTGCATCAGGCCAGGAAATGTACTTTGAAAACATGCCGATGCTGAAACCATTGGCTGCCACCACGCCCAACGACCCCTTGTGGGCCAATCAATGGGACATGATGCAAATCAATGCGCCCACAGGCTGGGATATTACCCGAGGAAACAGCAGTGTCATTATTTGCATTTTAGATGAGGGTTGCGAACTGGCTCACCCGGATTTACAATTTGTAAGCCAAGGCATAAACCTCGGCACTATGTCGCCTCCAGGAACCCCAACAGGTCCTCACGGAACAGCCTGTTCCGGCATTGCAGCGGCTATGGTGAACAACAACATAGGGGTAGCAGGCGTAGGCGGAGGTTGCCTGATCCTGCCTGTGGCATTTCAAAACTGGTCGGATATTGAATGTGCGATGGGGATCAACTATGCCACTGCCAATGGCGCCCATGTGATCAGCATGAGTTTCGGGGTCTATGACGGTTGGGGATGGAATTATGCGATCATTGACCCAGAAATACAATATGCGTTTGACAACAACGTCGTGATGGTGGCCGCATCGGGCAATGAAGACGACGGCAATACAAACCGTTATCCCGGAAGGCACCCGCTGGTAATTGCGGTTGGCGGCTCTTCTACGGATGATAACAGGAAATCGCCGAACTCTCCCGACGGAGAATGGTGGGGCGCTAATTATGGCGAAGAATATTACAACGGAGTGCTCACCGGCATATCCGTGGTCGCGCCTTGTGTCCTTTGCCCCACTACCGACCAGCTCGGATGGAATGGGTATTCTAGCGATGACTATATCTATAACTTCAACGGCACCTCATCGGCTACGCCCCACGTTGCCGGTCTTGCCGGATTGTTAAAGAGCCAGAATTTTGCGCGCACAAACGTTCAAATCCGGGACATCATCGAAAAATCTGCCGCCAAAGTGGGTGTTTTGTCCTACGCAGACCAGGCAGGTTTCCCGAATGGCCCGCGCAACCGGGAAATGGGCTATGGGCGGATAGATGTTTTCGCGGCATTGAGCTACAGCAAATCCGGGACTGGCTGCGGCGATCTGCAAGATGCAGCCAAGTCGGATTTGATGCAGTTGGCCAGCTACAAGTATAACCATGTCGCCAGCCTTGGAAGCTGCCCTGACTTTCAGGTGTTTGTGAATTCAGGTAACGGCATGAACAGTTGTCAATCCTTAAAAGTGTCCCCCTGTTTTTACCTGCACTGGGGTGATGGCCCACAAGATATGATTGAAACGGAAGATTTTGAAGTGGTCGTATTAAGCGTTTGCAACCCATTCGGCAATGTGGAATTCAAGGGGGTCAATATTTCAGATATTCAAATTATGCACGCCGATGGCACGCCCGTCGAATTATTGCCCGACAAAACACCGGCCGCGATGATCGTCCCGTCCCGGATGATCTCTTTCTGCAACATCACCCCCTGCTCTTGCAGCAGCATCGAGTTGGTCATTAAAACCTCCGGTGCCATCCAAGGACCTTACAAGATTACCCTGAACTGCTGCATTGAAGAAATCAAGATGCAAGCGGTTGTCAGCGAACAGGTGGAGTTTGGAGTTGCGTTGGTGGCAAGTTGAGTCACTGCGGAGCGCGTGAGATTTCTTGAGGCATAAAACACGCTTGCTCCAATCAAAATGTTGAACTGCGCCCCCGTTTCTGGTTTGATACTGGAGGCGGGGGCGCGAGGTATACATTGGCGGCTTACCCGTCTAACTACCAGCAGGCAGGTAACGGACGACTAAGTTAATTTTCGGAAATCGAATACTCAAGCAGCGTGTTGGTATCGCCCTAAAACCCTCATCTTGAACCACTTACCCAATGACCACGCCTTCCCTTCTTCAAAGTAAAAGTTGGCGAGATTCCAAACGATCATAATAGCCGAGAAATAGTACAGGTTCAGCACCAGCGCGATGCCGAGGTGCATGGCGACCGTAAATACGATCCACATTTTGCGCGTCCGGGGAATCCAGACAAAAACCGGGTAGAGCATTTCGATCAGGATGGTCGCCCAGCCGATGGCCACCAAAATCCATGCGTGTTGCGCCATCCAGGAAAAGTCAAAATAGAAATCGCGGTTGGCATAAGGCAGGTTGATGGCTTTCCAGATGGCTTCGCCGTTGTGCCAGTTGAAGCCCAGCACTTTGTCAAGCCCGGAGAAAAAATAGGCGATGCTGAGGTGCAGCTGGAACATTCGCTTCACGGGGGTGAAGTTGACGGCTTGCTCCGGTCGTTTAAACAGCCATTTGCGCAAAGAGAAAAACGAATCGCTTGGGAATAACACCAAATAGAACAAGGACATGCTGGTAAAGAAATCCGCCCCGTACACAAAAAAGGAGCTGCCTTTTACGAGGGCGATTTGTAGCAACAGCAACAAAGCCGCCGCCGGCCTCGAAAACAAGCCCAGGATGATCAGTAGGCAAAACAAGATGTACAAACCCTGCGTGGCCATTACCGTGCTTGCTTCTGAAATGCCTGCCCAGCCCATGAACTGCACAATTTTGGGAAATGTGAGCAGCCAATCGGGGTGAAACACCGTGGCAATATCCTGTGGCACAATGCTTTGGCTTGAAAACAGCCGGTCGAAGTCACGGATCGTCGCCAGAAAATGCAGCAGCGCCACCGTGCCCACCGAAACCCTGAAAAACACCAAAAATTCGGAGCCGACATCCGGGGCAAAGAAGAAACGCTCCAAAGAGCGATAGATGGAAGACAATGCTTTTTTCATAAGGCTTAGATTTTGTATTCGCTGACGAGGATGGCGTTTTCCTTGGTGTCCCCTTGTCGGTAGCGTTCGAGCGAAGGGAAGTCGTAGAGGTACAATTTGGCTTCTACGGTAGCCGCGTCGGGGAATTCCGATTTTACGTTTTTGGCGATCTGGCGGATCACAATATCCAGATACTGCGCGTATTGGCTGCTGCTGTCCTTGGGTTCTTGCTTGATTTTTTCGAGGAACATATTGAACATCGAAGTGTAGCGCACCATGCTTTCTTTTTGTTCAAAACGCGGCATGATGCGCTGTTGCAGCGTGTTGCCTTCAGCATCTTTGAGGTCGAACATGAGCACAAAATCGCTGGCGACGTTGGGCGCGAAAAAGCCATAGCCCGTGTCAAAGCCCGTATAGGATAGGAAAACACTGACCGGCTCGGATTGCACCACGGCCTCCGTTAGTTCGTAAGCCAAAGGCTTTGTGTAAGAAGTGCTGTCTTCGTAGTAAAAGCCGTAATATCCGTCAAAAGTGCCCTTCAGCCCAATGATAAAAACAAGGCACGGTAGCAACAGCACGGCTATTAGTTGAAATTTCCGTTTCATGGCAAAAAGAGTGAATGAGTGATGTGAAAACACCCCGCACCGTCAAGCCTAAGCCCCGTTCTTTTTTCGGAATCCAATGGAATGTGGCAAGGCTCAGCAGCACGAGGTGTCGGAAACGCTATTTGTACTGCAGGAGCAGCTGGTTCACTTTAGCCAGGGATTTAACGTTAAACGGCGAATTTACCGAATGTGTCAACACCTTTGTAAAGGCTTTTACCCCCATGTACTCGCCGCATATATCGGCCTCGTCCGCGCCCCGGATAGTAATGCCGCTGAGTGCGCCAATGGATTTGGCATCCAAGGATGCGACAGCAGTAGCAATATTGTTGTTATAGATAGAGTAATTGCCGTCCAGCGTTGCAGGTTTGTATTTGGCAAAAATGCCATCCAGTTTGGCTTTCAGGTCGCCATACTGCGCCCAGTCAATTTGAGCCACTTGCAAGCAGCCTTTCTGGAAGTCCAATATCCGTGTGATCCGGTCAATCTGCTGGAGGCGGACAATTCTGTCCAATTGGGCGATTTCGGCAACGCGGAGAATTTGTAGTTTGTTGGCTATGTGGGTGAGGATCGCAGTCCCCTTCGTCAACTTCGCATAAGCGGTATCCAACGAAATCAATTGCTGGACATCAGCGGACGACATGGGGACGGCGGTCTTGACAATGAAGTTGTTATCCACCACATAATTGCCATCTTCTTGGAAGAACAGCGGCTTGCCTCCCCCATCACCGTCTTTGCATTGGGACATAATGACGAGGCCCAACGCCAGACAGCCGATAATAATCAGGCTTTGCTTTTTCATGTTGTTACGTTTTTAGTGAAATTTTCCTACTCTGTTATGGCTTTTCGGATTCCGCCATAGGTACATTGGATTCCAGGGACATGTTGGTGTCCATCATTTTATGCGGCTTCCGATATAGCCGTGAACTCAATAAAGCAGATATTGATTGGACGATTGTTTAGAATTCCTCCTGCCTCCGCAACTTCGAGAAAACTTTTTGATCAAAGTAGTAAATCCCAACGACATAGCCTTTGGCTTCGGTGTCGGTCTGCAGTTTTTCTTCTTCCGTGAAACCCTTGTCATAATAGGGATATCCGAAACGGATGGCAGGCTCGTCATTTTCGATCGTTTCATAGGAACTATACTCCCTGACGGGCATGAAAACGGGTTTTGGCAGATTTTTTTCAGCCCAGGCATAGGCGGTTTGATAAGCATCATCCTGGGTTTGCCGGAATCGTTTTGCTAAGATGTTTATCTCCCAATGTCGCATCATTTCTGTTAGTTCAAGCGACTTGCCCCATTCAAAATCGAGTGCCATGATTTTATTGTCATCCTGCCAGCTCCTGCCCATTTTCCAGTGCCCATGTGGGATAATGTCCTTGAATTCTGCTTGGTGGCTCGCTTCTTCCATAAATTCGATGAAGATGCTGGTTTGTAGTTGTTCTGGACGCGCATCCAGTACCGCTTTAACGGTCTCAAGGGTCTGCTTCCGCGTGGCAGGTGTTGGCTCCAAAAACACCTGAATGTAGGCTGTCTGCTCAATCACGCCAACTGAAAATTTATCCAAACCTTTCTCTTTCAATAGCTTAAACAACTCACGCGCCTGCGCCACCTCTTTTTGGGCTCGCTCGTGGGCGACCATTACCGTACTGGAATCAAAGCCCACGCTCTCCGTGCCTTTGTTCCAATCCAGTAAAAATTGAACATCCGGATCTGCTTTTTCGCAGATGACGGCTTGTTTTTCGCCTTTGTACTGTGCCATCACGTCGAGCATTTTCAGGTTGGAATTCAATACCTGAAATTGTCCAGGGAACATGCGTTCAAGCTCCGTTTCCAGATCTTTTTGGGCAGGTGTTTTTTTTTGGCGGAAGCAGCTGAAAATGGAGAGCATAATGAGCGAACAAAAAATAGTTTTTGTCATTGTTTGTGGCATTTGTGAGGTCTGTGGTGGGGTTGTGCAAAAAGGTCTTTCGCGGATTTTTGTAAGAAACAATGTTTTGTGTTTTAGCCAATTGAATCCTATAAGGTTTTTAAAACCTTATAGGATTTTATTAAAATCAGAATATAATTCCGCAATAAATTTTCAATTT
>JANMME010000057.1:0-4600 GCA_031373015.1 Saprospiraceae bacterium | reverse complement strand
GCCGTAGGTACGCTATCTACAACCCACAGATAGCGTACCTACGGCACGCCAAACCACGTTTCAGCTGTCACCTACCATGATGTCGTCCCTCTGGGACGTGCGGAACCCCAAAATTCGGGATGATCCACGTGTTAATTTCGCCATACTACTGGTCATTTTTCTCGTTGATGTGATACGCAGATGTCACACAGATAAATTCTGCGTAAAATCTGCGTGGTTTATCTGTGTAACATCTGTGTGAAATAAAAATGCCCCGTAGTATGGAATTTCACCCCAAAATTTGCCCGCTTGAGGTTAAATTTCTGTCGCTGACCGTATTTGCCAAACAGAGCGTGTAACTTTGCGCAGCCTTTTTGGTCAAAGGCGTCCCGGGCCCAGGCGTCCGATTTTTCCCACTTTAAAATTCAACGACTATGACTGCTACACTTTTGTTTCTCGGCAACCTCGGCGGCTCGGAGCTCGTGCTTATCTTCCTCGTGGTATTGCTCCTTTTTGGCGGTAAAAAAATCCCTGAGCTTATGCAAGGACTGGGTCGCGGCATCCGCGAGTTCAATAACGCAAAAAACTCGGTAGAAGATGAAATCCGTCAAGGGATGCGCGATGCGGAAAAGAAGCCCATTGAGAAGTAATCGGTTTTTGTAAAAAGCATCACATTCAGAAAATACCCCCGCTCGGCATCCTGCTAAGCGGGGGTATTGTTTTTTGCCTAAATCGAAGGTTTTTATCCGACCGTTCATAACCCCTCTTAATATTTGGGTTATGTTTGCCCTTCAATCGTTCACTTTTCTCTGCTTTTCTCGTGAAAAACACGCTACTGCTCCTGTTTGCCCTCTTTTTTGCACTTCCAGTGTTCGCACAGAACAACACCATTGTACAAACCTTTAAATGGACGGACAATTTTCGCAAAGACACCTTTCATTTCCCAGATGACCCGGGCCAAAGCTGGCGTAAAATTTACATGGATTACACCATGAGATGTCGCAATGGATCAGTTTGCGGTGAATGGGATTATAGCTGCAATACATTTCTGACCGATCCTACCAGGATCGATTCAACGAGACAAAATTTTCCAGAATACGTGATATCTGGTTTTACGGGCACTGCTTTTGAGTACACTTTTGACCCAACCTATACCTACTACCAATACCTGCAACATCAGACCCAAATTAGTGGCGGAAACTCCATTGAAAGTACTGTTGGAGCTGGAAATACAGAACTGGCTTTGGCGGGTGTTTCAGGCGTAAGTAAAACGCAGCTGTTATTTACAGCAGCCGAACTGAGCACAGCAGGGTTGAGCGCCGGAGACATCCACGGTTTGAAACTACAGATATCTCAACCAGGCTCTGAACTTGGTTTCTTCAAAATAAGATTGAAAAACACCTCTAAAACCGCACTTTCTGCCGACACCCCAGATCTTGAGGGCTTTACGGAGGTGTTCTTCCAAAATACTCCGGTCAATGCGGTAGGTACCCTTTTATTGCCTTTTTATCAGTCTTTTAATTGGGATGGTGTGTCTAACCTACTGATCGAATGCAGTTCCACCGCTGCTCTCGCCAATAATGCCCGTGTATTGGCCAGTGATGCTGGCTATGAGGCCCTGCTGCTCAACGAACAAGTCGACCACGCGCTTGGTTTTGGAAGTGGTAGTTTTGTGGATATTCCCGTTGCGCCGCTGGCTGGTATTTCCAATGAAATTACCGTCTCGTTTTGGAGTTTGGGCAATGCGAATGTGCTGCCTGTTAATTCCACCCTATTTGAAGGTCTGAATTCCAGCGGCGGCCGTGGCATCAATGTGCATTTGCCCTGGAGCAACGGATCGGTGTATTGGGATTGCGGCGGCAGTGGTGCCAGTTATGACCGGATAAATAAACAAGCGGATCCGAGCATGTACGAGGGACAATGGAACCATTGGGCTTTTTCTAAAAACGCCACTACTGGTGTTATGAATATTTATTTCAATGGCCAGCTTTGGCACAGTGGTACCGGAAAAACATTGCCTATTGATATTCAGAACTTTATACTCGGAGGGTCTGCCAATCACGACCTTTCTTTTTATGGAAAAATAGATGAATTTCAGGTCTGGGACAAGGCGCTTGACGAGGCCATCATAGCCGCCTGGATGCGCAAATCAATTACGCCTAACCATCCCGATTATGTGCATTTAAGAGCGTATTATCCATTCGAGGAAGGTAATGGCACGCAGACAACGGACAGTAGCCCGGAAGCAGTTTCGGCCAATATTCACCTGCCCAACTGGCAAACAACAAGAGGGAATGACTTGTATAAGAACTTTTCCAGCACCAGCCTGCGCCCAAACACCACTTTTTTACAAGGCGATCTCATGATCGCTGATCAAACAGCGTTCGTGATGGACTCCGTGCTTAACGCACAAAATCAGGTGCTTCATTACGAGGTAGTTGGTACTGACCTGATGATTCTGGACACGAATTATTATTTCCCTGCCGGCGCCATGAATATCCTGGATGCGGCAACGGATACCATCGTTGGCCAGATACAGGCGCCTGCAGATGGAATCATTGAAATTCAGAACCTTACCTATTACCTCAAACGGGCTGCGCGTTTTGAATTGCTTTCATTGGTCACACCTTATGGGAACGGACTCAATCTGGGCGCTTCCGGAAAGACCTTTAGATTTGATGTCACGGATTTTGCCCCAATTTTGACCGGAAACAAAGTGTTGTCTATTGAATTTGGTGGCGAGTGGCAGGAGGATTTGGATGTTAAATTCGTATTCGTGCCAGGCGAACCATCCAGGCCTGTTCTGGACATACAAAACGTCTGGCCACAAGCACGTGGAGGTTTTCAGAATATCCTGGATGATCTTGTGTTCGAACCCAGGGACATTCCCTTGAACAGCGCCGCATCCGCTTATAAATTGCGTACAACAATCACAGGACATGGTCAGAATGGTGAGTTTGTACCCCGTCAGCATTACATGAACGTAAACGGCGGGTCTCAGGAATTTCAGTTTGACGTGTGGAAGTATTGCGGTAAAAATCCAATCTACCCACAGGGAGGAACCTGGATTTTTGATCGGGCAGGATGGTGCCCTGGCATGGCCTCAGATGTGCATGAGTTCATGATCAACGAGCCACCGGGCAGTAATATTAACCTGGATTACGGCCTGAATGGTGGCCCAATGTCGGAGGCTAACTATTTGGTATCCAGCCAGTTGGTTAGTTATGGGCCATATACCCACAACCTGGACGCTTCCCTTGAGACCATTATGCGTCCTAACAATGCACGGGTAGAATTTGCCCGTATTAACCCTGCTTGTAGCGCGCCCATTGTATTGGTTGAAAATACGGGTGCCTCTACCATAACCAGCCTTCAATTTGCCTATGAGGTGCCAGGAGGCGGGTCGGATAATTTCACGTGGACGGGTGTTCTTGAACCCGCTGCGAAGGTCGAAATCACCTTGCCTGTATTATCCCCTTCATTCTGGACTACTGCGGTAACGACCAAAGTGTTTCAGGTGGAAATTGTCAAAGTGAACAATCAGCAGGATGATGAGGCAGACAATAATCTCTCCTTCACAACCTTTACACCTGCCCAGTCCTTTTCTGTGCCAAGTCCAATGCGTATTCGGACCACCACAAACCTGCATGGCGGTGATAATAGTTACACCATCAAGGATGCATCGGGCAATGTGGTCATGAGCCGGAATCAAATGTTATCCAGTACCAGCTATGTAGATCTTCTGGAACTACCCAATGGCTGTTACACCCTGAAATTTGAAGATAGTGGAAATGACGGCTTATCTTTTTGGTATTTTCCGGAATACGGTTCTGGTGTGCTCAACTTAGCTCGACAACTAAGCAGCGGAGCCATAATAACGGCAAAGGGATTTGACCCTGATTTTGGGGGAGGCGTACAATTTGACTTCTCGATTATTTCTACGGCTGTAGGCACTCAAAACATAGAATCTGCCAGAATGATGAGTTTGTATCCTAACCCGGCTTACGAATCTGTAACCATTGATTTTCAAGGTTTTGCGGCTTCCCAGTTGGATATTAGTATAAGAGATTTAAGTGGCCGGGATATGCGCAGGGTAACAGCACAAACGGATGGTAATGATCCATTCACGGAGCAGGTATCTTTGGAAGGGCTTCCGGCGGGCATGTACTTTGTCCGGGTGACGGATGGGAAATCTGTTTGGGTCAGTGAACTGGTGAAGCAGTAGGGGCGCTTTTTGAAATTATTTTATCAAGCGACCACGGTCCTCGACCCAGGTCTTGCCCAAGTTTTTCAATGATTTTCTTCTTAGGCAGCCCTGATTTTTTTAGTTCCATATACCTGCGAAGTATTTCCTGCTTTTCATCCTCTTCAATGGGTTTACCTTGATTAAAATATTTATTTGCAGGAGGAGTTCGCATACTGCCTATTAAGGAGCCTGGTATCACCTTCTCTATTTCATTGATTTGATAATCATAAGCAATCCGACTTTTTTCAAAACCACAAGCCTTTCTGTTCAACCCGATGGCCACCTTGGCGGTGGAGAAGCTTCCAAGAAAAAAGTCGCACACGAGATCTCCTTCTTTGCTGGAATATTGAATCATTTTGGCAAGTAATTGTGTCG
>JANMME010000026.1:0-1733 GCA_031373015.1 Saprospiraceae bacterium | reverse complement strand
GAATTCTGCATATAAAAAAGCATAAAGTCGTCAAGAGTAAGTTGGGTCTTTCTATTGCCCATATCTTTTCTGACTAAAATCATGAGGTCATAATAAATTTTGAAATGGTTGATTGCATTTTTGGGGTCATTGAGTGAAGTTACCCATAAGGTATATTTATTGAAAATTTCGTCCGATGCATACAAAAAAATTCCTGCCTTGATTTCATAAACACGATTGACTAGATCTTTATCATCAATTTTTTCTCCGATTTTACTGCTTTTAGCCAAATCAAAAAACAGATTTAAAAGATCTGAATATAATTTATACTTTTTGTCAGATAGTTGATTTTCAATTGTTCTAATCTTATCTTTTTGATGCTGCAAACGCCATATTAAATATGTGCTTAGCGTACCCAAAATCAATAACAGCGTATCTTGAAGAGGAAAATTGGTCATCTTAGATTTTTGTATTTTTTTGATATTGTAGGTATCCTCCTTAATAACATCAGGAATCTACAACTTTTGATTTTTTGACTCACAATTGACTACTCACTCCGCCGTGGATGTTGGCGAGGACGCCAACATCGGCAGCAAAGTCCTGTCACCCTAAGCCATCGCCATCAATTCTATCTGTGTATTCTGAGCTTTTGCTCTAGCAGCAATAGCCTCTAATTTTACTGAGGTCGAGTCGTCAATCCATTCTTCGCCACATTGTGTACAGACAAAAGCGGGTACATTTCTTACCACCACTACGCCAGAGGTTTGGTCAATGGTAAACGTGGTTTTGCCTGATTCTACTTTTCCCCCGCAAATGGGGCATTTAGATGGGATATGGCTCATAATCAATTCTTTTTTTCAAGCATAAGCATAATCCGTGAACGGCCTGACCGATTGTGGCTGAAAACCCAGCACAATGTCCGTACGAGGTACGCCCTTTTTAACCAACTCTTCTGCAATACGGACATCGGTATTGTTAACCATGAGCCAGATTTTACCGTCAGGTTTCAGGTCGAAATGGAACAAGGGCATGAAAACAAATTTGCCATCAGCCCAACCGACGGAGACTAATTGAAAGTGGTTGTTCTCGAAGTCCAACAGTACTTGGTCTTCCATACCAGAGGCATTGGGAGTCGCGTATTCTTGAAGAAGCGCGGCGATGATTTGCTGGTAGTGCTTTATTTTTTCCATAACACTATTTGTTCTTTAAGTTGATCAAAAACAACGACTTTCAGATTGTATTGTTCGCAAAGGAACTGGATGTCTTCGTCTATGAAATACTCCTCATACACTAAAAGGGAAACTGCAAGGAACAATATCCGATTGGGTTCCTTCCGCTCTAAGAATGGCTGATAGACCAAATACTGCCCCAGCGCTTCATGGAAATCATAAAGAAACGAGTCGTTGAGAAAACTCTTAATCTCGACAGCAATTTTCTCAGATTCTTTGACGGCTGCAATAATTTTTTCGGCTCCCAAATCAATGCCCAATTTACGGCGGGTTAATTGCAATGGGTAGGGATCATGCGTAATAATCCAGCCGTCTTTCTCCAAAGCCGCCCGCACAATTTGGTGAAATTTGTCTCTTGCCATGGGTAGTGATTATTCTAATCGTTTTCAATTGCCCTGCAAAGTTACCGCCCCCGCCCCAATTCCACCCCCTTTTCGTCAGAAAGCACCGGATAACGCCGTTTCGTCCATTTCATTTGCGCCAACCGATAATTTTCGTGCGGAGACCTCCGAGGTCTTCGAAGAC
>JANMME010000025.1:0-1593 GCA_031373015.1 Saprospiraceae bacterium | reverse complement strand
TCATGCATTTCCCTATTCTTCCAGCCTTTCTTTTAAATGGTATCAAATTGATTTGGCCGGCATGGTTATCCGGTTGATGAAAGTATTGGGCCTCGCCTGGGATCTGAAAATGCCCTCCCCACAGCAGGTCTCCTCCAGAATTGTTTGATCTTCAAATCTAAATACATTTTATACATGCGCACACAAACAGAAATCCAACAATGGCTCGTCAATAAAGTCTGCGAAGAACTCGAAATGACCACTTCAGAGGTTGATGTAAATGTTCCCCTTGCGGAATACGGCGTTGATTCCATTACCATCGTTCAATTTACCTCTGAATTGGAGAAATGGCTCGATATTACTTTAGACCCAACGGCGCTTTACAATCATCCGACCATTGAGGCTATTTCGGCATTTGTTGTAGATAAACAAAAAGCGTAACATGGATGCCACATCAAAACAAACAGGAGCATCAAAAGAAGCCATTCAATTTCATTACGACACAGGCAATGATTTTTATGAATTGTTCTTAGACCAGAGTATGACTTATTCCTGTGCGCTTTGGGAAAAAAGTGATGAGGATCTGGAAACTGCCCAACAGCGAAAACTGGATTATCATATCCGTGAAGCGGCTGCCGCCCATAAAAAAGCGGTACTTGACATCGGGTGCGGATGGGGGGGGCTGATGTTCAAACTGCGCCAGGAATTTGGCGTGGACGAGGTGGACGGGCTCACCCTAAGCGAGGCGCAATTGGGCTATATCCAGGAGAAAAATGTGCCCGGCGTTTCTACCTACCTTGAAACATGGCAAAATTTTGTCCCTCAAAAAAAATATGGGGCTATCATTTCAATTGGCGCTTTTGAACATTTCGCACACCTGAATATGTCAAAACAGGATCGTATTGCCAGGTACCGCGAATTTTTTATGAAATGCCATGAATGGCTGGAGCCTGGGTGCTATGTTTCGCTTCAAACCATCGGCTGCGGCAACATGCTGCGTACGGACTTCAGTGAGTTTTTTGCGCAAAAAATTTTCCCGGAATCTGATTTGCCGCGCTTGGGCGAAATCGCGGAAGCGGCCGAATGCCTTTTTGAGATTGAAAGGATAAGAAACGACCGGGAACAGTACGGTCGGACAACAAGGGAATGGCTTTTAAGGCTTCAAAAGAACAAGGACAAAGCCATCGCTGTTGCGGGCATAGAAACTTATGAACGATTTACACGCTACCTAAAACTGATCGTCATTGGTTTTGAAATCCGTAAAAGCATGAATCTCTATCGCTTGACGCTAAAAAGGATTGACCAGCCGAGGTCGTATGAGATTACGGATTGACCTTCGCCCAGACGAAACGAGCAGACCCCAGCTTATGAACTTGCTTACCCGGCATTGTGATTTTGATTGGAGTGGCCGCGCCTGATGTGAGGGCCAATTTTTTTACTTCCAGCCATTGTTGGTAAAAGGGGGCCCTGGCCCAGGGCCTACGCATTAAAATCAGATGAAAAAGCGGATATTTCGGGCTAAAAAAGTCATGCAAGAAGAATTATCCATGTCCTTACGCCAATTGAGTGAGTTTTCGGGGATTGAAGACCCACGAATAGACCGCAAGAAGTTAT
>JANMME010000001.1:0-4512 GCA_031373015.1 Saprospiraceae bacterium | reverse complement strand
TCCGCGTCATCCGTGTTCCATCCCGCTCAGCCTTCAAATCTGCCCCAGCAGTCGCTCCTTCAACTGCTTAAACTCTTCCTCACTGAGTATCCCCGCCTCCTTCATATCGGCGAGTTTTTTGATCTTGTCAATGGCTGCATCCGATTCACTTTGGGTTTTAGACTCGTTTTGACTCAAATCCTGCACCATTTTTTTGCCCTCCTCTATTTCTGTTTCGTAAGTTTTGCGGGCTTTTGTCAAGTCCAGGTCTTCCAGCGTGCCGCCTCGGTGCAGGTGATTGGCCACGGTCCGTCCCAGCGCCCAAGTGGATGCGCCCGAAAGGATGGGCATGCTCAATTCTCCGATGATGGTGCCCACGCCAGGGATGGCTTTCACGAGGCTTGCGCCCAGACGCGCTGCGCTGCCGCCTACGATGGCCGATACGATGGTTTTGCCCAGGTTGTCAAAAAAACTGACCTTGTAAAGCTTGGCGAGCTGTCGGAGCATGTTGAGTTGCACCCCGCTCACCGCCAGCAAATCTGCGCCAGGCAAGGGGATCAATGCTGCGCCAAGCGAAAACCCGACGTGGTTTTTGATGATTTCGGAGGACTTGACCTGTTTTTCTTCTTGTGACATAGCTTTGGAAAATGATTTTTCATGCTCGATAAGATCGAACAAAGTTAGAAAGGGGACGAGTTTACCAGGGTTAATAGCTCTTATCATGGTGATCGGTAAATGGGTGACCCTCCTTCGCTCCCGCCTGCCAAGCCTTGGCGGGCAGGAAAGCTACGGCGGGTAAATGGGTGACCCTCCTTCGCTCCCGCCTGCCAAGCCTTGGCGGGCAGGAAAGCTACGGCGGGTAAATTGGTGATTGGTTTGACGGTACAAAAGAGCATAAACAGCACTGCGATTCACCGAGTTAATCGGCGAATCGCAGTGGAAAAGGTATGAATTAGGTTGAAAAGAGGAAAATTTATGTGGTAGAAGAAGGCCTGTCTAACCGGCATTCCCAATCGCCAGTACTTTGGTGGGGGTAGCGTTGCCTTCCGGTTTGTCTTCTTCTGAAATGGCAAAGGCCACTGCATTTTCTACGCTGCGAAGCGATTCGCACAAATTGGCTGCTTTCATCCCCATACTGACGGGTTTTCCGCCTACAATGGCCCAAAACTGATAATGACCAATCTTAGGCGTAGGAATATTATATGGGTCATAAGCCATTCTTTTCAGGTTGGCATTGTAATACACAATGGTGCTGATCCCTTTCCCGTCGGACACGAGAATGCGCTGGGTAGCAGGGTCACAGAGAAGTTCGGCGATAGGGTCGGTTTTTTGAACCTCTTGGTTGCAAGCGACCAGATCTTTTTGAAGCGATTCGATTTTGAGCCTAAGTTCCTGGTTTTCACGGCCCATATCCTTTTGCCTTAAGAAAAGGAAACTGCAAGCTGCGGCTAACACAAATGCCAAGAATTGAAAGAGTCTCAAGGGGAACTTGCCAGGGCCGGGCATAGGAACATCGGGCGGAGAAATATCAGGCTTTTCATGCTCAAGACGCTGCATGATGCTTGCTTTCATCCAATCAGGTGGCTGCACCGCATGGGCTGCAGCATAAGCTTCAAGCGAAATCTGGATGGAGCTCAGCTCGGCCCGTACTTCGACGTGCTCTGCTGCCATGCGCTCCACTTTTACGCGCTCTTCGGCTGAACATTGCCCAAGCACATAAGCTTCAAGCAAGCCCGATTGGATGAACGATTGAATATCCATGATCTATTTCGACAGCCTAAGCGTGATGCTTAATACTGTCATTGATTGGTTGTCAAGAATGTTAAAATCAATACTGCCAGCCCCTTTTCTACAAAGATACCGCGCAGCTCGTTGATGGCGAAGCGCAGGCGGGTTTTAATCGTGCCAAGCGGAATTCCCGTTTCTTCGGCGACTTCTTCCTGGGTGTAACCCTTAAAATATACAAGATCAATAAGCGACTTGTATTTTTCATCCAAGCGGTTTACGACTTCGCGTACACCGATCTGGTCTGGGTTGATGCTTTCACCTCCGGGACTATATACGAGCGCATCGAGCGAGTCGGTTTTCCTTGATTTTTGAAAGTGGGCCGTCCGTGTGGTGTCAATCGCCGTGTTACGCGCAATATTGAGCAGCCAGGTAAACAAACGCCCTTTTGATGTATCGTAACTCGTTCCGTTGCGCCAAGCCTTCACAAAGGTGTCCTGCAAGACCTGTTCCGCCAACTCGCGTTGTTGCACAATGCGCAGCACCACACCAAACAGCGCAGCACCATAAGCATCGTACAATTCGCCGATGGCTGTGCGGTCTTGTGCTTGAAGACGGTTAATAAGTAGTTGATCTTGCATTAGTTAGATAGCCATGTCGCTTTCTTGTGCGTACTTGACGCAGCAAAAGTCCGACTTTTTTTTCTCCACGCAAGCCTTTGAACAAGATTTGGACAATGAGGTTGCAATGCTCAAAAATTTGAACAAAGAATGAGCAAGACTTGGCTTGTAACTTACATAAATACGCAGCAACCTTTGTCTTGGTTTTCAAGATGAACGATCGGTTAGGTTTTTCCATCGGTTGAAAAAATCTTAGGAAAAGAATTGCTCCTCGTTATAGAACAGGATACTAGATGCGAAGCGTGTCCGATATTTTAATTTCCCTCAGCCCTTCAGCAGGGAAATGTATTTTTTGAAAAGGTCCTTTTGTTTTTTGGTGGTGATCACACCTTCATATTCAAATTGGGTCATAATACTGTCTAAACTCCTCATCTCTGTGAAGTATGCTTTGCCATAAGATTTATAAACCTTTTCAGCATTCTTTTCATCTTCATTCATCAGGTGACTGAGGAAAAGGATATTGCCGTATTCCTTGCCTCCATCCCTACTCTTTGATGCCTGTTGAAGCTCGCAAGCGCGTTCGGACTCTTTGACGCTTTCCTCAAACTTTTTTCTATACCAGAGCATCAGTACTAAGTAAATGTGTGCTTCCGCCAAATTGGAGTAATGCTTTTCAAATGCGATAGAATCTTGCCTACTTAGGTTTTTGGCGCCTTTCAGTTTGGTGAGTGCTTGTTCTCCCATTGCTATCAACGCGCGTCTTTCCCAAAGGGCCGCATGAGTAGAATATTGAGAACTCCGTTCATCTATTTTAGAGGCTTCCTTCATTGCATTAAAAAGAAAGAGGGCGTCCATGCCTGAGGCTTGTGCTACGCGCTGAGCATACTTTGCGTCCACGGCTTTGTGCATTTGGGCACAAACTGTTTGGAAGTTTTTGCTCACGAACAAGGTGTCACTCAATGCATTTTTAAAAGAAAAAAGAGAATCGAATCGGAGGGTGTCTATGTATGGCGAAACGGTGAGTCGTAGCCAAAGTTCGGAGGCGGTGCTATAGTCCAGTTGATTTTTAGAGGAATCGTATTCCAAGGAATAGGCGGTGGCCCACTCTTTTATGGCTGCCCATTGGTTGCTTTGCAAGGCCACATATCGGCGTTTTTTCTCTGACTTGGAGCGGAGTTCGGCAAAGATGCGCGGTTGTGGCGAGCGTTCTTCTCCATTGCGAAGGGCGTTGAGGCATTGGTTGAAATCACGGTTGGAAAGACTGGCGGTGTCCAGCACCGTTTCCCATTGGGACATGGCTTGGTTTATCAAGTTTTGATAGGTGCTGCCCGGCTGGCTTTGGTTGAGTTTGGCGTAAGCTTCCAGCAACTCGTAAATCTCGGAGAGTTTTCCCATTTGCTGGATGCGCTCGTCGTACCGGGTGCTGAAATCTAGCGCGAGCCTTTTGTAGAGATCGCGCAAGATTGGCTCTTTGGCTCTGGCTATGGATGCTTCGTATTTTTCTGCTTTTGTAAAGAAGAAGGGGATTTTCTCTTTTGATTTGAAAACCAATTTTTGATACCTGGCGAAAAGCGAATCGGCTCTTTGGTAGTTGCTCAAAACTCCTTCGCTGTCGTAGCGCCTTCCAAAATACTCGGCGGTGTTTTCTATCTCGGCCAGCTCGGAGGATGCCGATGCATTGGCAAAAAGGCTGTCTTCTATGGTTATCTGGAATTGTTCGGAGAGACTTCTTAGGGGTGCAGGCGTGTTGCTTGTTGCTCTGTCGGATTCTACGGCTTTGGCCATACGCAGCCAGAACTGCGTTTCTGGATCTCCATAAGGCTCACCCTCTGTTGGGGTAGGTCCCAAATATTCTGCCCGCATGAGTTTCTCATACATTGATTTCAAGGATTCCAAATCGCTTGGGTCTTTCCGCTCCTTGTATTTTTCCCTGAAATATGCCACCCAGTCTCCTATTTGCCCTCGGTACTCGGCGATAGCGGCGGCGAGGCGCATCTTTGTTTCCAATTGGTCTGCAAGGTTTTTGTACAACAAGGGCAGCGACGCGTCGCCTGTGCTGTCCCTGTCCGGTTCCAAGCTCCGAAATTTCTCGACTTGCCGCTGGTATTCTTTTGCATCCAGCTGCAACATAAACATTGCAAAAAAATGTGAGCATATAGACTTATCTGCAAAAATTCTTTGCAAAAAA
>JANMME010001135.1:0-3541 GCA_031373015.1 Saprospiraceae bacterium | reverse complement strand
CCTGTGAATATCCAATATCCAACAAGGAGAGAAATATCCAATATCCAACAAGGAATTTCCAATGTCCAAGTAGGCTTCGCACTTAGAATTAGTTGTAATTCAATGTCATAAGGTCAATGTGAGTGTCCAAGTTCAGCGCCTACTTGGAAATTGGAAATTCCTTGTTGGATATTGGATATTTACAGGGGCATTAATCCACCGGTTTCACCCGCCCAGCCAGCCAAACACTCACCAAAATGAGTGTGACCGAAAAATAGCCGACCCAATTGTAATGTTCAATGCGACCTTCCGCCGTTTTTTGGACAATTGCGCCGCCGATTAAGGCAGCAAGCCCCGTGGAGAGTTGTTGCATGGACGAATTGATGCTCATAAAACCACCGCGCTGCTGCGGGTGTACCACGCTGGAAATGAGCGCCTGCGTTGGGATCATCCGCCCATTCACCACGATAAAAAACAAGCCTGAGATGGTCAGTACCGCCCAGAGTGGCATCGGCCAAAGGTTGGTGATGAGCCAAACCGGGATGAGCGAAAGCAGCGCAAACACCACAAAAACTGGATATTTTCCCCGTTTATCAGCTAATTTGCCTACCAAAGGCGCACTAACAAGGGTGAGTAAACCGCCGACTAGGTAGATGAGGAAAATGTTGTCTTGATGGTAGCCTACATTGCCCACCAGCGACGGTGCGATAAACGGGATGATGACAAAATGTCCCATCATCAGCACGATGGAGAGCGAGAGCGCGCGCATCTGATTGGGGGTTTGGAAAATATCGGTCAGTACCTGAAAAGGCTTTTGACCAGGCCGTTTTTCCAGGATATGTTTGTTCATGGGCGGCACAGCAAGTGCTACCAAAACGAGCACGGCGATCCCTATAAAACCTATGGCCAAAAACGGCGCGTTCCAAGTGAATCTCGTGGCCAGCCATAACCCTGTGGGCACTCCCGCCACCGATGCTGCGGAGAAGGCGGTCATAAGCACGCCCATTGCGGAAGCCCGGCGTTCGTATTCAAAAGTGTCAGCCACAATGGCCAGCACCTGTGCCCCGATCATACCTCCGAACAAACCGGCCAACACGCGCCCCGCCACAAGAAATTCATAATTGGGCGCAAATGCGCAGGAAAATGTACCTAATAAAAAACCCACGTATGCAAACAGCAACACCTGTTTGCGGTCAAACCGATCCACAAAAAAGGCAGAAACAAAGCTGGAGATGCCAGCAGTAATGGCATAAGCCGAAACGGCGAGGCTGAACTGTTGTGGGTTGATTTTCAGTAGTTCCATCAACTGGGGACCCAAGGGCATCATGATCATAAAGTCCATGATGTGGGTAAAATTGACGGCTGCAAGGGCAAGGAGGAGAAGGCGTTCTTTTGAATTCATTATGGCGGTGAAACACCTAGGGCGGGCGAGGGTTTCGATCTTTTGAAAAAACCGCAAAATTTAAAACCGGAGAACCGCAAAATTTATAATCGAGAGGGGTTTACACTCGAAAAAGGCAAAAATTTTCCCTTTTCGAGTACAAACCCCTCTTAGTTTTAAATTTTGCGGTTCTCCGGTTTACCTGCCAATAGGCATGGTTTTGCGGTTTTCCTGTTTAAATTATTTAATCACAAAGTCTCCATACGTAAGCCTTGCCTTCACCAGCCCTTTCGCGCTTTCGCTGCCGAGGTATCCTCGCACCGTTTCGCGCTGACCGGAGTCACTGCGGTTTTTCACCGTGGCGGCATTGGGCACATGGGCATCGGCAAAGTCCACTTCTGCATCAAAGCGATAGACAGCACCACGTTCTATGACCACCGTTACCCCGGTGTATTTTCCCACCACATTCACGCTGGAGAAATTGCGGCTCAGTGCGTCAATGCCGAGCGTTCCATAAACCATGTCGGCGTCCATGCCTTCGCGCACTACGGCGAAGTCCATGTCTGAATATTGAGCCGTGATAAAGGCAGAACGGATGCTGGTGCTGCGGAGGTTGGCGTACTTGGTTTGGAGGCGTAGTTCTTCTATAGTTCCAAAATTGAAATCATCGTATTTCGAGGTGATCCGCAGGTTGTTGGCCTTGTCTATTTTGGTCTCGGAATACTTGGTGTCCAATTGGATGTCGTTGGCTTCCGTCACGTTCAATTCGGTATAACTGGCTTGGCCAGAGAGGTTGTTCACGCGGGCAAACCATGCTTTGCCATTGGCAATATTGATGTCAGCGTCGTTGCTGATGGCCTCCGTCCGGAGTTCGCCGTACTTGATTTCTGCGATGAGTTTGCCTTTCAAAGCAGCCACCCAGGCGTTGCCGTATTTGTTTTTTAAATCCAACTGGTTGGCAGCAGGCATCCAGACTTCGTAATTGATTTTGAAGTCGTCGCCGCAGGTTTTTTGGGGCCACCAGTTGCCAGCGCCATAGTTCATCCCTTCAGCGATCATCGTTTCAGCCTTAACGTAGCCCCAGGTGCTGATGAAGTTCACGTTGATGTTTTTAAAACTCTCGTCGGCTTCGCGCTGGCTTTTGGCATTGACCAAGATGGTGATGTCAATTTTAACCGAGTTGTTTTGCCAGGTTTTCACACTCACGTTGCCATACTTGTTGTACAGCGCGGTAGTGCCGTCTGCCGAGGTTGCGAACTCACGGTTGATGGTTTTGGTAAATTCTTGCACGGGGCCGTTTGCCCACACGGCGAAGGATTGCCCCAAGAAGAGGGACAAAAGCATGGCCGCTCTGAGGCTGGCCATGACTGTAGGTTTACATGTTTTTGATTCCATTGCTTTGTTTACTGTTGTCGCCACCGTTGTTTGATTCCTCCAGGCGTTCCAAAACCCTCTGGAGGATGGCCGTTTTTGCCTTATAATTATTGATCATCGCCCGCACTACCTGCTCTCGGTTGCCGGGCGGCACATCTGCGAGTTCTTTGCGCAGTTGTTCCATGATCTCGTCCAATTGTTTCAAATCTTCGCCTACTTCAGCGGGCTGGCTTCCTGTAAAGCTCGCCAATTTTTCCCGTTTTACCGAAATGTCGCGTTGGTAATATTGCTCCAATTCTTTGTACTCGCCCGATACATCGCCCATCGCCATCCCTTGATTCGCACTGCCCTGGCGTTCGTACCAAATACCGGCGCCAATGCCTACTACCAAAAGGGCGAGTGAGGCCGCGATACGCGTAAAATAGATTTGCCAACCTATATGGACCGTGATCGCTCTTGGCTTTGGAAGGCTTTTCGTAATGGTTTCCCAAGCCTGCCCTTGGGGCAATTCGGTATCGAAGGCTTCGCGGTTATGCTTTATAAACGATTCAAGATCAAGGTGTTCGTTGGATTGATCCAGATATTTTTCAATTTTAGCCCACACCAGATCAGAAGGCATCTCCGTATCCAAAAGCACCCGGTCGCACATCAACTGGCATTCCAAAGGGTCAGAACCCGGCAGCCGCTCGAGCATACGCTCCAAGCCCGGCCATCCGTGAGCGCCCGGCACCGCCGCGTCGAATGCGTCGCGATTTTGTTGGATGAATATTTGAATTGAATCTTTCATTTTTTGCAATCCGTTGTTTT
>JANMME010001104.1:0-2954 GCA_031373015.1 Saprospiraceae bacterium | reverse complement strand
CTGTCCATCCTGTAAATCCTGTCAAAAAAAACTTGTAACCTAACTTGACTATTTAAACAAACATTCCGCCTGCCGCATCAACAAATCAACCTGCTGCACATCGTAGTCGTCGTAGCCTTTGCTCCAGAGTATGCGGAGTTTGTCGAGTTCATTGCGGCGTATTTTTTTCAGGGCCTCGGGGTTGAGGGGAAATTGAGCGTGAAAAATGGAAGCATCGTTATCGGGACTGAAAACGCCGTCGTCCGCAATTGCGTTTTGCAATTCAAAAATGCTACCATCTATAAATTTGAGCGTGGCAACGCTGTTTTTTTCCAAACGTCCAAAGGCTTTACGGGCATTTGGGTCGTTGATCTTGAAGGTCAATAAGAGCGTGGCCTTGGTTCCCGTACTGGCAAGTGCGGCCTCGCAGATGACATGGGCTTTCCCCTGCAAATAAGCCTTCAACGCAGGATTGGTGTACCGGAAAAGTTCGGCGTGTGCCAACTCGCGGGATATCTCGCCCGAAAATTCGTCGCGACTGCTTACGGCGATTAAACAGGGTGGGGTGGGGGGGTGCAACATCACATCGGCAGATGGATCGTACTTTTTGGTGTAGGGCTGGGCCGCTGGTTTGGCTTTTACTACTTCGGGCTTTGCTTTTTTACCTGCATCTGCTTCATTGTCAATCTTTTTACCCGCCGTAGCCTCGGCTTCGGCGGGTAAAGGCTGATAAATATCATCAAATACTTCAGTGACCAACTTCCACGCTTTTGGAAGGTTTTTGCGAATGCTCAGACTGTCCTTCACTGTCAGACCGTTTGCAAACTGTTCGGCTTTTTTTGCCCGTTCTGTAAGTTTTAATGCTTTTTTGTAACGAGCATTTGCTTGTTTTAGGGAGCTTGAAAGCGAATCAATAAGGGCCTTGGAAGCCGTCGTATCGCTCTTGGCTACAGCAAGGATATTGTCCGCCTGCGTAACGCTATCTTCGGCTATCAGCAATCGGATGTTTGCAACGTAGGATAAATATCCTGCCTTCTCAAAAAGAGTGCTGTCAATACGCAGCAATTCGGCATGGCTCAGACTGTCCAAAGGCGGCAAATCTTTTGGACGGGCCTGGGCAAAAACCAAATTTTGGGCAAACAAAAATTGAATTAAGAGGGCTGAAAAGCCTATTCGCAGATGAGAAAGCATTTTTGTCTATTTTTGGGCAAAAGTAAGCGGGGTTTGCGGTTTTTCGCCCCCGCATTTTTTTAACTAACATTGTTTATGAAATCACTTCTCGCGACATTAAGCATCGCCACCATAACCCTTCTGTTCGCTTGCGACACAGGAACCAAAGCCCCCACCAACCAAACCATGGATTTCAAACAGATCCCCGTGACCTACCCCGCTACGCGGAAAGACACGAGTGTGACCGACAATTATTTCGGCACAAAAATCAGTGACCCCTACCGATGGCTCGAAGACGACCAAAGCTCCGAAACCAAAGAATGGGTGAGCCGCCAAAACATCGTCACCAACGGCTATCTCAGCCAGATCCCGTTCCGCGACAAGGTTAAAGCCCGCCTGGAACAGATTTTTGACTACGAAAAGTATGCACCACCCTTCAAAGAAGGCGGCAAATATTACTTTTTCAAAAACGACGGCCTCCAAAATCAAAGCGTCCTGTATGTGCAGGACAATCTCAACAGCCAGGCTGAAATCGTGCTGGACCCCAACAAATTCAGCGCAGATGGCACGACTTCGCTGGGCGAATTGGACTTTTCAAAAGATGGCCGCTACCTCGCGTATTCCACTTCTGTGGGTGGCTCGGACTGGCGCAACATTGTGGTTAAAGACATGAATACGGGCGAAATGTTGTCCGACGAAATCAAATGGGTCAAGTTCAGCGGCATTGCCTGGCAGGGCGATGGTTTTTATTACACCAAATTTCCCGAAACAAAAAAGGGCAACGAATTGACGGCTGCCAACAAATTTGGCGCTGTCTATTTCCACAATCTGGGCACCCAGCAATCCACAGACAAACTCGTGTACGCGGACAAAGCCCATCCCGACCGTTCATTTGGCGGCGCTACCACCGACGACGAGCGTTTTCTCGTTATTTCTGGCTGGGAAAGTACAAGTGGCAATGCCCTGTATGTCAAGGATTTGAGCAAAGCCAACGCCGCTTTTGTTCCCCTTGTAACCACTTATGAAAAAGACTATGGCATGGTGGACAATATCGGTGACAAACTGCTCATCCTGACCAACCAAAATGCGCCCAATCAGCGGCTCGTGCTTGTCAATCCAGAAAAGCCCGAAGAGGCCAATTGGGAGACGCTCGTACCTGAAGACACTTCCGATGTGTTGCAAAGTGCCGTTATTTGTGGCGGCAAAATTGTTTGCTCGTACCTGCACAATGCTTCGAGCAGTCTTCGCGTGTTCGATATTGCAGGCAAACTTATTCAGGAGGTTAAACTTCCTGAAATTGGCACTGTGGGTGGTATGACTGGCAAGCCGAAAGACCCGATGGCGTTTTTCTCTTTCACCTCTTTCTTGCGTCCCAACACGATCTACAGTTTGGACATGAACTCCCTGGAAATCAAGGTGTTCAAGGCGCCCAAGATTGACTTTAACCCGGATCTGTTTACCACGGAACAAGTATGGTATTCGAGCAAGGACGGCACCAAAGTGCCCATGTTCATCACCCGTAAAAAGAACATCGCCTACGACGGCCAGAACCCGACGCTGCTTTATGGGTATGGTGGTTTCAACATCAGCATTACGCCCACATTTAGTCCTTCCAAGGCGGCTTTGCTGGAAAACAACGGCATTTTTGTGGTAGCCAACATTCGTGGTGGCGGCGAATTCGGCGAAAAATGGCACAAGACAGGCACCAAATGTCAAAAGCAAAACGTGTTTGATGATTTCATTGGCGCTGCAGAATTCTTGATTGAGAAAAAATATACCTCGCCTTCACGGCTTGCCATTCAGGG
>JANMME010001090.1:0-1752 GCA_031373015.1 Saprospiraceae bacterium | reverse complement strand
TTCTTCGATCACCGCTGTACGGATGTGGATTTGAATAATCCGACCATCACGTTTGAGGACTTGAAAACCAATGAGTTAAAAACCATCGAGGCACCGCTCATCTTCGCTACCGATGGGGCATTCAGCGCTGTTCGCAATGTGCTTCAGCGCACCGACCGGTTCAATTACCGCCAATTTTATCTCGAACACGGCTATAAAGAACTGACCATTCCGCCCCTTGAAAACGGGGAGCACCGTATGAAACCGGGCGCCTTGCACATTTGGCCGCGCGGCAATCACATGCTCATTGCGCTGCCCAATGCCGATGGGAGTTTTACCTGTACTTTGTTCCTGCCCTTTGAGGGCGAAGTGTCGTTTGAAAAGTTGAAAAACGATGAAGATGTGCTCGGTTTTTTCCAGCAATACTTCCCGGATGCCATCCCGCTCATGCCCACGCTTTTGCGCGATTTTTGGGCAAATCCTACGGCTTCATTGGTCACCGTGAATTGCTCGCCCTGGCAATGGCAGAACCGAATCCTGTTGCTCGGCGACGCAGCCCACGCCATTGTTCCGTTCTACGGACAAGGCATGAACGCAGGCTTTGAAGACTGCACGATCCTTGACGCAATGCTCGATGAAATGGCCGGCGACTGGTCAAAAACGATTTCCGCTTTTGCAGCGTCCCGAGTAAAAGACGGTAACGCCATTGCTGAATTGGCCCAGCGCAACTTTATAGAAATGAGGGACTTAGTATCTGACCCCAAGTTCTTATTGCGTAAAAAAATTGCCGCAGACTTGCACGCCAAATTCCCGCAAGAATTCCTACCCGTGTATTCTATGGTGACCTTCAGCAATACGCCGTATCACGTTGCGCTCCGGGAAGACGATGCGCAAAACGCGCTATTTCGCGAGATTTTGAACCTGGAAAATGTGGAAGCGGAATGGAACGGGGTAGGGGTGGAAGCGGCGTTTCGTAGTTGGTTGGCGGGGAGAGGATAAGGTCCAATCCATTCTGAATCGAGACCTATAAGGTTTCCAAAAACCTTATAGGTCTGGGGGTAAAACAAAAATGTCAAGCAACATGGTTCCGATCAATCCTCGTAGTGTCCTCTAAGTGCATATATTAGGAGATGGTCGTCTGTTGCTGCATACACCATGCGATGTTTTTCGTCAATTCGGCGCGACCATAATCCTTTTTTATCGCCTTTGAGTGGTTCGGGTTTGCCAATGCCTTCGAAAGGGGTACGTCTGCATTCTTTGATTAAACGCATGACGCGAAGTCCTGTTTTTCGATCTTCTTCAAACCACTCAGCCAATTCGTCCATTGCGTCTTTGTGGAACTGGACATCACGCATAACTAGTTGGCTTTGTATTGTTTCAAAGCAGAGACGGCATCGTAATTTTCGTCGGACTCTGCTGCTTGAAGTATATCCTCAAATGCTGCACCGGGTATAGCGTAAGCTGCGCCCTCTTGGATTCGTTGAGAAAGGGTCTGTGCTAATTGTTCGAGCGCAACGATATCGTCTGATTCAAAAGTTACATTTACCTGACGGTTTGCGAATAGAGCTCGGATTTTTTTTAGAAAGGACTCTTTTAGATCCTCAGATTTGATTTTAACAGTAATTGAAGCAATATCATAAAAATTTGTGCCGGCACCGCCTCGCCACCGGCGGGCGTGTAGCCTTCGATGATGCGTCGCACCCGCGTCGCGCAGACATCGCGGCAGAGGTTTTTGTCCGGGGCGTCCTCGGTGGCTTCTGTGCTGGAAACGAG
>JANMME010001069.1:0-2302 GCA_031373015.1 Saprospiraceae bacterium | reverse complement strand
AGACACCCCCGATGTGCGTTGGGAAGCCAGCCAGGCCATCCTGACCCAGCGCAGCCGACCGGAACTTCAAATCCTGACAGTACAGGCGCGAAGCGCAGCCATCCCGGCCGATCTTCAAGCCTTCCAATCGGCACTTCCACCCGGTGAAACCATTGAAAATGAGGGTATTGTCCGGGACCGACAACTGCTCCGCGCCGCGGCTACCGCCATCAACGTACTGGCTGCCGCCCCCCGCAGCAACGACATCGGCATAGGCAAGATCGAACTCCCAATCAGCATCCAAGACCTGCGCGAACGTTTGTTGGCACAGACGGATCGTATTAACCACGCACCGCTTTTGGCGCTTCTGAAACGCCTTATCCGCGATGTTCAGGTAAAGCGCGGCGTGCTCGATGTGGAAGATTATTTCAAGCAACTGCGCGAAAAAACCCGCCTTTCACAAATCAGTCTCGCCGAACTGAAGGAGAAGGCCACGCCCATTCAAGAAGATCTATACAACCTCATCGAGCGCCTGCAAGAGGAGGACTTGGTGCAAGAATGGCGGCAGATTTTTATCCGCGACTACTACCGTTTTGTGGGCGATAGCCGGGAGGACAGTACGGTGCCGCCATTTTTTGTCCCGGTGGATGATATTGCCATTCCTGAATCCCTGAATCTGCCCGTCGGCCCGAGTGCGCAGGAATCTTTAGAGCAAATCGGCCTGCTTTCGTTTGAGCAAAAAAATGATTTTCGGCGTAGCTTGTTGTTGGCAAAGGATGCGATGGCAGTAAAAAACCATGCCCAGGCCTACGCTTATTGCGACCACGTGCGCACCAAGGTGGATCCGCAATCGGCCCAATTGTACGAATACCTGCTCATCACGTTTGTGCAAAAAGAAACTGCCCAACGTGCCATGCAAGAGGCGGTTAACGGCAACGACCGCCTGCTTCAGTACATCCTGATGTATGCAAGCCGTTTGCGCGACTACCAAAGAGAGGGCAAGTGCCGCTCCAGCACGGCGTTCCACAATCTCGAAATTGCCGCGGAAGGGGTTTCAGATGCCGCCTTGCGACTCTACCACGCGCTGCCCAACGATCCCCTCCGGCATACGGGCAAACACGCCGAAGATGTGCCGGATAACCGCCGACCCCTGCGGGTTATTTTGAACAATACCTTGAAGGTGTGCCGCTTGGTGCATCCTTCAGAAGAACTTTTGGAAGCGGCGGTGATCGAGTGCTGTGGTGGCGGCAAGTGCCATTGGATAGAACGAGTGGACGTGGTAAAGGGACAATTTCAGTTCGTCCCGAACGGCCACTTCGACTTGCTGGGAGAAATCCACGAGTTGCTCGAAATGCTCCAAAACATGGAGGCTGATCATGAAAACAAGATCGTAAAAGGCCGGGGATTGCTGCGCGAAGACCTGTATTTCAGCCTGTTGGCAAAACGCCAGGCACTGGCCAACCAAATCGCCGAAGACCAAAAACGCCGCCGCCCGTATACAGACATACGCGAATCGGTGGTGCGTTTTACATACTCTTGTTTGCTGGGCGCAGAGATATTCACTGATTCCGACGAACGCGGGCGCGGCAATTCGTTTTACCGGCTCGCGTTGGAATACCTGCTGCCGGGGCTGCTCGTGTCGCCCAATTCGGTGGGGAACGCCGACCTGCGCTGGTTCACCCTCGACGCAGCGGGCGAAGTGGTAGCGCTCCCAGATTGCGGGAAGTACGGGTTTGACGTACTGGCCATTGTAGAGAAAATCGTGTGGGATCATGCGGGGCAAGCGGGTTGGCTTCAGGTGCAGCCCAATATCAAACAGAGCGTGTACCTGAGTTTTATAGCCGACACGCAAGCCGAATGGGAGGCGGTGAATAACGGGCTTGCGTACACCGATTTCCGCCGCATGGAAAGTTTGGATGCCCGGCGCAGGCTCATCACTTGTCTTCGTAATTGGCGCATCGCCTACCGTGCTTTCCCCGAAAGGTCGGGGCAAGATTTTCTCGACAACTGTATTCAAGAAATTGCGGGTGAGCGCTTGTTGGGTTGGCTGAATTTCGACTCGACAGGCCAATTGGCTACGCTTCCTGACAGCCTTGCGCTGGGCTACGACGCACAGGCGGAATTGCGCGAATTGCTTTCGGAATCAACGCGTTATACCGAGGAGGATTTGAGGAGGTCTATTTCGGAGAATGTTTTTCAAAACCAAGTTCTACCCGAATACGAGGCAATAAAAACAGGTGACGAGAGCCAACGCACAGCCTGTGCCCGACTTTTGCGCGCAGCACTTTGGGCTTACAAACTTCAGCAAGACGCGCGTTTTTTG
>JANMME010001001.1:0-2748 GCA_031373015.1 Saprospiraceae bacterium | reverse complement strand
ACCGCTTTAGAGCACCGAATTTTAGAACACCGAACTTACCGAAACCGCCCATACCACCGAAGGCATTTCCAGAATGTCTAAAATTCGGTGGTATGGGCGGTTTCGGTAAATTCGGTGTTCTAAAATTCGGTGGTATGGGCGGTTTCGGTAAATTCGGTGTTCTAAAAATGAAACGCCAATCGCTCCCCCATTTTCCCCTCGCCAAACCGACCCTCGTGCCACGCCAAATGCCCACTCACAATCGTACTCAACACCTTACCCCGAAACGTCGTGCCCATAAACGGCGACCAACCACACTTGTAAAAAACATTGTCTGGTTCAACCGTCCATTCGTGGTCAATATCCACGAGCGCCATATCGGCCCAGTAGCCCTCGTCCAGAAATCCGCGTTCCTCCACCCGGAACAAAGTAGCCGGGGCGTGGCACATTTTTTCCACAATCCGCTCCAGCGAGATGCGCCCGGTGTGGTAAAAACCGAGCATCACATTCAGTGAATGCTGCACCAGCGGCAATCCGGCAGGCGCCTGCAAATACGGTTGCAATTTTTCCTCCCAGGTGTGCGGGGCGTGGTCCGTGGCGATCACATCAAGCCGGTCATCCAGTAGCGCGGGAAAAAGCGCGTCGCGGTTTTCGATGCTTTTGATGGCCGGATTGCACTTGATCTGGTTGCCAAGTGTGGCGTAGTCATGGTCAGAAAAATGGAGGTGGTGAACGCAGACTTCAGCGGTTATCTTCTTGTCTTTCAGGGGAATATCGTTGCGGAACAGTGCGAGTTCGTCCCTGGTACTGATGTGCAAAATATGCAATCGAGTACCGTGCCGTTTGGCCAAATCCACCGCCAGCGAGGAGGACAAATAGCAAGCCCTTTCGTCGCGGATAAGGGGATGAAACGCCGCTGTCATCGTATCACCATGCAGGGCCTTGTATCGCTCGAGGTTTTCTCGAACCGTCGCTTCATCCTCGCAGTGCGTGGCGATGAGCATGGGCGATTCTGCAAACACGCGCTCCAGGGTGCTGGGCGAATCCACTAGCATATTTCCCGTGCTGCTGCCCATGAATATCTTGATCCCACACACCCGGCGTGGGTCGGTGCGCAGCACTTCTCCGAGGTTGTCGTTCGTGGTGCCCATGTAGAAAGAATAATTCGCGAGCGAGGTCTGGGCCGCGATCTGGTATTTTTCTTCCAGCAATTCCTGGGTCACACTCGGCGGGTTCACATTCGGCATTTCCATAAAGGAGGTCGTACCGCCCGCCACCGCCGCCCGACTTTCTGTTGCGATATTGGCCTTGTGCGTCAGCCCGGGCTCGCGGAAATGCACCTGGTCGTCTATGATGCCGGGGATGAGGTAGCGGCCCTTAGCATCAATTTCAATATCCGCAGCACCACCGATGGAGGCTTCGATTTTGGCGATGCGCCCGGATTTTACAAGCACATCGGCTTCTCGGATTTGGCCACGGTTGACGAGGCGGGCGTTTCGTATGAGGATGGAGGACATGGGAATGGTGATTGGTAGAATTGGTGATTTGGTGATTTGAGGCAATTGGGGCTGACAAAGGAACGGCAAATGCATTTACAGCCCAAGGCTTTCGACCAAGCGTTTTTACCTTCGCCGCATGACCGACAAACTCCGGGCCTACCTCTACCTCCATTTTTGCGTGCTCATCTGGGGCTTCACGGCCATTTTGGGCAAACTAATTACGCTCAAAGCCGTGCCATTGGTGTGGTGGCGGGTGTTTCTGTGTTGTGTCACCTTGATTTTTCTGATTCCAAGGGCGCAGTTTCAAGGCATTTCCCGAAAACGGTATCTACAAATGTTTGGCATCGGCATGTTGGTCGGCACGCACTGGCTGTGTTTTTACGGGGCCATCAAACTTTCCAATGCCTCCGTGGCGGTTGCCACTATGGCCACCACCTCGTTTTTTTCGGCGCTCGTGGAGCCGCTTCTGACAAGACAGAAAGTGAAAGGCTACGAGCTCGCGCTGGGTCTGCTGATCCTTCCCGGCATGGCTTTGATCGCTGGAAATATTGACTGGGGGATGCGGATCGGTTTTGCCGTCGGCATCGTGGGGGCATTGCTTGCCTCGGTGTTTTCCTCTTTCAACAAGAAAATGGTGGACAACAACCCACCCCCCCCGCTAGTCATGAGTTTCACAGAATTGGCGGGTGGCGTGCTGGTGTGTTCGCTGGTGCTTCCGTTTCTGCTTTGGCAATCGCCCGACACGCCTTTGATTCCCACGAACATGGACTGGGGTTGGCTGATAATACTGGCCTGGGTCTGCACTTTGTTGCCTTATTACCTCACACTCCTGGCGATGCGCTACATTTCGGCCTTTGCAACCAACTTGACCATCAACCTTGAGCCTGTTTATGGTGTTTTGCTCGCCGCCGTATTTTTCCGCGAAGACAAGGACCTGAACCCGCAGTTTTACATTGGGGTGATCGTCATTCTTTTGGCAGTTTTCAGCCATCCGTTTTTGAAAAAGTATTTTGAAAAATAAAATCCGTGTCTCATCCGTGTCATCCGTGTTCCACCTGCTCGAAATGGAACACGGATGACACGGATGAGACACGGATTGGAAAAGTAAGTCAATGAAAGAAAAAATCCAGTCCTTGGCCCGCCAATATCACGCCGACACGGTAGCCTGTCGCCGACACCTCCACGCACACCCCGAGCTATCTTTTGAAGAAGTCGAAACCGGCAAATTCGTGGCCGCTCAATTGTCGGCGCTCGGCGTCGAACACCAGCA
>JANMME010001136.1:0-2775 GCA_031373015.1 Saprospiraceae bacterium | reverse complement strand
GTAGGCCCTGAGCTTGGAATTAGTTGTAAGTCAACATAATGAGGTCACCGTGAGTGACCAAGATTAACGCTTACTTGGACATTGGAAATTCCTTGTTGGATATTGGATATTCCCTTGGACATTGGAAATTCCTTGTTGGATATTGGATATTTTATCACGCCGCCTTCAATCGCCCAATCCTCGACCCTTCCAATTTCTCCGCAGCATATTCCCTATCAATCACCAACTGTTTTTTCTCGGTCCGGCCTCCAACCGTAGGCAGGTCGAACATGGCGTCGGTGAAGATGGCTTCGCAGAGGGAGCGCAGGCCGCGAGCGCCGAGTTGGTATTCGAGGGCCATTTCGGCCACGAAATCAAGGGCGGAAGGTTCTACGATCAGTTCCACGCCTTCCATGGCGAAGAGTTTTTGGTATTGGCGGGTGATAGCGTTGCGCGGTTCGGTGAGGATACGGCGCAGGGCGTCCAGGTCGAGCGGATCGAGGTAGGTGCAGATGGGCAAGCGACCCAAAAGTTCCGGAATGAGGCCGTAGGCTTTTACATCCGCGTGGGTGACGTATTGCAGGAGGTTGTCGCGGTCAATGCGGGCCGTAGATTTTTTGTTGAAACCGATGACCTGCGTATTCACCCGGCGGGCGATGAGTTTTTCGATGCCATCGAATGCGCCACCGCAGATGAAGAGGATATTTTCGGTGTTGACCTTCACCATTTTCTGCTCGGGGTGCTTGCGCCCACCTTGGGGAGGCACCATCACTTCGGAACCTTCCAGCATTTTGAGCATCCCTTGCTGCACACCTTCGCCCGATACGTCGCGGGTGATGCTCGGGTTGTCCTGTTTGCGGGCGATTTTGTCAATTTCGTCAATGTAAACGATGCCGCGCTCGGTGGCCTCCACGTCCTGATCACACATTTGGAGCAGGCGGGCGAGGATGCTCTCCACGTCTTCGCCGACGTAGCCAGCCTCTGTGAAAACAGTAGCATCCACAATGGCGAAAGGCACGTTGAGTATCTTGGCGATGGTTTTGGCGAGCAGCGTTTTGCCCGTGCCTGTCTGTCCTACGAGTAGGATGTTAGACTTTTCAATTTCCACATCGTCGTCTTTCCGCTTTTTGCCCTTGTTTTTTTCTAACTCCTGCAAGCGTTTGTAGTGGTTGTACACTGCTACTGCCAGCACTTTTTTCGCGTCTTCCTGACCGATAACGTATTGATCCAGAAAGGTTTTGATTTCTCGGGGCGGTATCAGGTGGAGCGGGCCACCGTAGCGTTCACTTTTGCCTGCGCCAGGCTGTGGCTCTTGTTTTTGTTTTTTGTCGTCGCGCTTGACGCCTGCGTTTTCGAGTTCCAGGTCAATGATGTCTTGCGCTTTTTCGGCACAGGCTTCGCAAATTTGCGCCTCCATGCCAGAGACGAGTATCATTACCTCTTCCTCTGTGCGGCCACAGAAGGAGCAATAGCTCTGAGGATTTTTGCCACGTTTTGTCATAACTGAAGTAAGGGAATGGGGGGCAAAGATACTAAGAGATTAAACAGAAAAACCGCAAAACAGAAGAACAGGAAAATATAAAATCAAGCGGCGCGGGTCTCGCGCCTGGCTGTCGTTAGGCGGGGTTTTATATTTTCTTGTTGGGATTTAAGTAAACAACGTGCTTGGATTGATCTGTAAAAACTCTTCCCAGGGCAATCCGCCCGTGCCAACGAGCAGCATTTTGTCCGGATTGAATTTTTTGCGAAAAACCTCCATGCCAGGGGCGCCGCGCAGTGTGCCACTTTTCACTTCGATGGCGAGGGTTTTACCTCTGTATTGCAGTAGAAAATCAATTTCGTAGTTGCCTTCTCGCCAATAAAACAATCGGAATCCTTCCTGTCGGGCATGGTTGATGAGATGCGCTCCTACCGCTGATTCGACGATTCGGCCCCATTTTTCTGGGCTATTCAAGATTTCGGGAAGTGTTTCCGACATTTGGGAAGAAAGAAGCGCTGTGTTGTGTACCTGAAATTTAGGGCTGGATTGTCGCTGCCGGATGACATCGCCCGAAAATTTTTCCAAGCCCCCCAACAAGCCCGCAGAGTCAAGCAAATTCAGATAATGTGCCAAGGTGGTGACGTTTCCAGCATCGAGCAATTGGCCGAGTATTTTGTTGAATGCAAGGATTTGTCCTGAATATAGACAACCAACTTCAAATAAACGGCGCAACAAGGCTGGTTTGTCCACACGGGTCAGTGATAAAATGTCGCGGGAAATGCTGGGTTCGATGAGTGCATCGGTGACGTACTTTTTCCAACGAAATTCGTCGGTGATAAACGGAGCAGTACCGGGGTATCCGCCAAACCAGGCGAATTGTTCGGCGGATAAGCCAAAGGCCGCTTGCATCTCGTGCAGTGACCAATGGCCGATATAAGAAAGTTCAAAACGCCCGGCGAGCGATTCTGTTAGCCCTTGCTGCAACAACAAGCGCGATGAACCGAGTAAGACGACCTTAATGGGTGTATTGTTCCGCGTGTCCGCGTCCCAATTGGCTTTGATGGTTTCGCTCCAGTTTGGGATTTTTTGGATTTCGTCTATAGCAAGCAAGTATTCAGAAGTCCCGGATTGGCGGCATTTCAGGCGGGCTGTTTCCCATTGCTGTTCGAGCCAGGCTGTGTTGGCATTGGCAGTTCCATCCGCTGAAACGCTGTGGCTCGGGGTGTTGCTGGCGGATAGCAACTGACCGACGAGGGTTGTTTTGCCGACCTGTCGCGGCCCGGCAAGGACTTGAATGACCGACCGGGGTGCATCCA
>JANMME010000980.1:0-6980 GCA_031373015.1 Saprospiraceae bacterium | reverse complement strand
TTTATCCGGGTATTTCCCGGACTTTTTGAGGGGATACGTTATTACAATTTTCAAGGCTAGTCTTAAGTTCTCCAACTTCTGGGATAAAATTCAACTCGTAATGATTTATCGCCTTTTCAAAGGAGATTTTTGCTTTGAGCCATTTTTTTTCTTCACAATACTCGTATGCAGCGGAGACCATATTTTGATATTTCTCCAAGCGTTGTGTCCATCTAACCTGCTCGTTTTCCCTTTCAATTGCAAGAGAACATTTCTCCTGTATTATTAAGAGCTGAGCAACTGAAGGGCGAAAACCAGATTGGGGAAAGCTTAAGGCCAAAAAGGCAGATTGGTATGCTGCATTCCATCTTGAGTTGTTGAAGTGATTCTCTGCTTCATCTACGGCATTTGAAAATTTAAGAGAAATCTGCCTCAAATATTTAATACATTTATCTACGCCATCTGCCACCTCCTTCCATGCATCTGTTCGGTTTTGCCAGGAATCTATCGTGCGATTCTTTGTTGGCAAGGGTTCAAGGCCAGATAATTCGGTCTCCTTCCAAAGGCAATTGCTCAAAAGAATGGGAATAACCACTGACTGTCCATTTTTGTGATTGTTCAGGGCCATTTCAAAATCCTCTCTAGAGGCTAATAAATCTGCACTTACCAACGCAAGCACGATATGGGCGTTGTCTAAGTGCGTTTTAATGACTCTGTTTTGTTCTTGACCTGCTATAATTCTTGACTTCTCCCAAAGATTAATATGCCTTGACATTGGCGAAAGATAGTCTGATATCTCTACCATTAAATTATAGTCCTTATCCGAATAGGCAACGAAAACATTGATTGGTTCCATATCTCAAATTGAGTCAAATCAAATTTGATTTTATTGCAATATCCAGATTTCAACCCTACGGTTTTCTTTATAACGTGGGTCATTTTTGTCAGGGTAAAGCGGCACGGTATGTCCAAAAGTCTCTATAATAATTCGATCAGTGATGTCTGAACATTTGCCACATTTTTTTTCTATAACATCTTTAATATAATTCTTTGCATTCAAGGCACGGTATTCGGAAATTTTATTATTAGCATCTTCAGTCCCATCTGGGCTGGCATGGCCTTGAATTTGTATTTTCAAGTTTTGGTTTTCCTTCAGATGTATATACACGCTATCTGCAATAGCAGATAAGATCTTTTGGTCAACTTTGCGAATGTCGAATTTTAAGGAGTCAAAATAAATTTTACCGTAATAACCAAGAGCGATTGGCAGCAAATTTTTACTTAAGGAAGGATAAGTTGGAAAAGATATCTTATTTTTTATTGTTCCATTAGGGGTTGTCATCATAATTGCGACTGGCGTATCCTTGCATTTGGCTCGTATAATATAGAAATTTGTGAAATTTGCAGTTCGAACACTATCGAACATACTTTCTATATCCTTAACGGAACCGACATTAAAATACTTGCCACCTGTACTTGAACAAATCTCTGGAATAACAGATTGATTTTTGATATTGATGCCTATTGTATAAATTGAAGCGTTTACATCTTTAGCATTGGCAACTAGTTCATAAGGCGTGGTTGCATATTCCCCTAAATACCTGCCACTGGCATTATCTTCACCTTCGGCAAATAAGATGACAAAACGTGCACCAAGTGCACCTTCTAGAGTTTTAATACCAGCATCCGTTGCAGCAATTAGTGCTGTCTTGCCTCCATATTTCAACCCTTGATCCTCTGAGGGGAGTATAGGATAAGGGGTTGGGGTACTATTTATTCGGTCAACACTTTCATCAAAATTGATGCGAGTGAAATAAGCTTTGGGCATGCTTTTAATGAACTTGTCTGCTGCTGATCGCAAATTAGGACGGATTTTTTTTGTAGAATTTGAATAATCCAGCACTAATGAAAAGTAAAACGCGACTGGACTACTTTCCATGGTCGCCTCTGTCACTGTAAAATCTTTACATATTTCTCTTTCATTCGAGTCCAACAGTGCCGTAAAATATTGATGCTGTTTTTGAGGGTTTGCCATGCCTGAAACAAAGTTTCCCAACCTGTCCTTGACATTGAGTATGATCAGAATATTATCTCCTACAAACTGTTTGGTGAGAAAATCGTAGGTCAGTTCGGCAAAATCTTGGTCGCTTTTGGACTTGACATTCACTGATTGGCTGTTTATGGGGAGAGTGTTGGTCAGCAAAAAGCAGATCGAGAAAACAAGTGTTTTATCAAGCATAAGGGCAAAATTTAGGTTCGGCAAATGTAAACTAAACTCGAATTAGTTAACACACTAATAAGGGAAATAATTTATCACGCCCTACTCCTTCAACTGCCGCATTATCCCCATCAAATCCAGTTCCTGCCAACTGCGCTTGATTTTGCCCCCTTCCATATCGTAAAGGACAATTCCTGTAGACGTAAAGTGTTTCCCAGTCGCGGGCACTCCAAAAGCTGGGCCGACGTGTACCGCAGAAACCTCGTAGCGGATGGCCACATGATTGTCCGATGCGAACAAGTGCGTGATGGTAAAATGGGCGTTGGCAAAGGCTTGTTGATAAAACCTGACCGACTGCCTGATCCCTTCAATCCCCTCTGTCTGATTAGAGCGGAGGGGGTTCCCGTCTTCCCAGTCAGGGCAAAACACGCGATCAAGGAGCGCTTCGTTTTGGTTTTTGTTCCAGCCCTCTTCAAACCACATCCGGACGGTTGCCGCATTTTTGTCTGCCAATTTTATTCGGCGAGTAGCGTTGCACTGGATGAATAGGAGGGCAATTAAGGGCAGTCCAAAGAGCATTCTAATGTTTTTCATAGGCAAAACAAGTTTTTGAATCGCTCAAATATACTCCTGTTCAGACATATCCACACCATATCCCAACCAAAATCTGGCTAACCCAAATCGGTGGTTTTTATTTGCTGCTACTGCTTGGTTTTCTAATTCCGAAAAAGGCCGGGGGGACAGCGATTGGCCGTTGGTTGAAACAATTGGAGTTTCGCAACACCCTCCAAAATGCCAAAAAAAAGAAATCCCCTCATAACCAATTAGTTATGAAGGGATTCTGTAGTCCGTACGGGAATCGAACCCGTGTTTCATCCGTGAAAGGGACGTGTCCTAACCCCTAGACGAACGGACCTTCTTTCAAAAGCGGGGCAAAGATAGCCCCGTTCCATTTTGATTTCCAAACCAGATTGAAAATTTTCCCGAAAAAGTTCTTTACACGGTTGGCAGGGTCCTCAATCAACAAATTTTATCTGATAGACCCAGGGAGAATCGGCCCCAACCTTGATTATTTCGATCGTGTACTTGCCTGGCTCCAGTTGTTTGAGTTCCACCCCTGTGCCACACCAATTGAGCGACCACGCAGAAAAATCAACCCCATCCTTTTTACCATTCAAATATCCTATGGGAAAATTGTAGTCACTTCCATCGTAATAACCAACTTCAAAATAATCAAAAACGATGTAGTCGGTCGTCTCACCTGCTGGTATCGAGCCGACATCCGTCGTGTTGGCTCCATCAAACTCCATGCGGGCTTCTTCAATGGCTGAGTCTGTGGAGTTCTGGAAACGCACCAAAACCTGTTCATTGCGCTCCGTACAAGCAACCGTGAGCAGGGTCAAAAAGGCAAAGGCTGCAAAAAGAATTTTTTTCATGTTGTAAAATTTTTAGTTCAATCGCATAGACTGCCTGTTCGAAAAAAATGGTTGGCTGATTTAGAAACGATAACGTTCCAGTAACGTTTTTGCCCTTTTTTGAACATCCGGATCCACCACCAGTTCCGGCGCGTGATGCGGTTTTATACGGGCATCCAGCACAAGCGGACCCTGGCAGCCCCAATGCTTGTTTTCCGTAAAGGATCGAACACCATGTACATCGTGGCTGGGGTTGGCGCGGGTGAAGGCCACCCAGACAAAGTTGTTCATCGTGGCGGCGGTGAATTGGCTGTCGTCCACCAACAAGATGAGCGGAACATGTTGCAAATCAAATCTTTCCAGCCATTGACACAACTCCGACACTTGATCGCGGGCGGTTTTTTCAATCTCAAATTTTGGCGCCCGAATGGCCAAAATGCCCGAAAAACAAAAACGGGGTTCGTCAAACCCAGGAGGGAGCGAGAAATTATCCGGCAATTCGGCTTTCAGCGTCCGACGGCGATCTCCACGGCAAGCCCCTATAAGTTTTGAACCTGCGTTCCAGCCGGAACCAGAGTAGTCAAGCGTGTCAATCGTGGTTTTGGTCTGAAAATGCAAATCGCGGGTAAAATCCACCCGTTCCAGAAAGTGCTGGAAAAAATGGGCGATGTCGTGGGTGTCCAGGTTCGGGTCATCATCGCTGGCGGCGATAAATAGAAATTTGGAAAGGGAGGTTTGTCCAGAGCCAATAATGCGGTTGGCGATGGTCAGTATCTCTTCTGGCACGCGCTCGCGGAACGGCATATACCGCTCGTGACCAATGGCGAGCAGCAAGGGGTGGACACCCGCGGCATCCACCGCATGGATCTCTTTCAAGCCCGGGAATTCCTGCGAGGCAAGAGGCGCCACCAGTTCGTGTATCAGCCAGCCAAAACTGCTGTCTTCCATGGGCGGGCGACCCACCACGCTGAAATGCCACAGGGGGTCTTTTCTATGCCACACCTTGTGGACTTTCATCACCGGGAAATCGTGCGTGAGGGAGTAATAGCCAAGGTGATCGCCAAAGGGGCCTTCTGGTTTCTTAACATTTTTCAGGATCTCGCCCGTAATGACAAAATCGGCATCGCTGCTCAGGAAATGTCCGTCGCGATAAGCATAACGAAACCTCCGCCCGGCCAGCATTCCGGCAAAAGTGAGTTCACTCAGTCCCTCCGGCAAGGGCATGATGGCTGAAAAAGCATGACTTGGCGGACCGCCCACAAAAATGCTGCACCGAAAAGGGTTTTCAAGGTGGTTGTACTTGGTATGGTGTACGCCAATGCCCCGGTGGAGTTGGTAGTGAAGCCCTATTTCCTCGTTTTGAATGTATTCATTCCCAGAGAGTTGTATCCGGTACATGCCCAAATTGGCGCCCATAGGGCCGAGCTTGTCGGGGTCTTCGGTGTACACCTGTGGCATGGTGATAAATGCCCCGCCATCCATGGGCCAACTCTTGATCTGGGGGAGTTTGTCAATGGTCGTCTCGCCCCAGGCAACGGGAGAGCCGAACCAGTTCTTCATGGGTAAGGCCGACAGGGCTGTGAACGGCGCAGCCAGGTAACGTCCGGTTTTTTTCAGGAAATTCGTTGGATCTTTTTTCAGTTCGATCACGCGCTTCACCCCTTCGAGTGTATGGCGGAACAGAAAAGCCGTGCGTTCAAATGTGCCGTAAATATTGCTGACGGCCTGGAAAGGGCTTCCCTTTACCCGCTCAAAAAGCAGGGCTGGCCCTTGACGGTCAAAGACTTGTCGGTGGATTTCGGCCATTTCTAAATCCGGGTCAACTTCTTCCTGGATTTTTAACAGCATCCCGTGGCGCTCAAGGTCGCGCACGGCATCACGGAGAGAGGTGTATGGCATGGTTTTCAAATATCCAATATCCAACAAGGAATGCGGTAAGAAATATCCAATATCCAACAAGGAATTTCCAATGTCCAAGTAGGCTTCGCGCTTAGTCACTCACAGTGACCTCCTGAGTTGAATCACAACTAATCCCAAGAGCAACGCCTACTTGGACATTGGAAATTCCTTGTTGGATATTGGATATTTCTTACCGCATAGGCGGCTGCCGGCGCTTACCACCCGGTCGGAATCCCTTCCCCCCCATTTGGGCCATCATGCTGGGGCTCATCGCCTGTCCGGCCTGTTTGAGTTGTTTCTCGACCTCTTTGATCTGCTCTTTGAGCATACCCTCTGTCACTTTGAGTTTTTTCAATTCTGAAAAATGATTTTGGGCCGCTTTAATATTGTTTTTACCGGCAGAGATCATGACCAACTGGAGCATAGCGGCCCCTCGTTCATTGTCAGAAGGCAGGCCCGAATCGAGCGATTTCTTAATCCACATCTCAGCGGTGTTGAAATCGCGCTTTTGCATGTAGAGGGCTCCCTGGGTCATATAGTACACACCTTTGTATCCCATGAGGAGGATTTTTGGGAAAAAGGTGAGTTTGAGCCTTGCTTCCGCCTCGGCTAGTTTTTGTTTGGACAAAAGTTGGATGGTGGACAGGATGGTGCCGAGCATGAGATAGCCTGCGAGCAAAAGGATTCCAACCAAAAGAAACGGAAATCCGTACCAAAAACCGTAGGCGCCCCACAATGCGATGCCGCCCAGAATACCGCCCACGATCAGGGCAAAACGAAGGTAAATATTGATGATAAACATGAATGATATGGGTTTGAAAAATCGGGGGCAAAGGTACAAGGTTTCGGGAAAGGGGAGGCGTTTCGTGCGGAAGTTTGAATCTTAGGATCGCGGTTGGAATACAGCTTGTACAGAAATGGCTAAATTTGCTCCTTCTTTCTACCTTTAACAAAAACAAGTTTATGCAAAAACAACGCTTCCTACCCATTTTTATATTGCTTTTTCAATGCTCAATCCATTCATTATCAGCGCAATGGACACTTGCTGATCTCTCTCAAGCAAAAGGCCAGATGGGTGCTGCCACTTTAGGCTCTAAGGTTTATTTCGGCGGCGGTAGCTTTCAAGCTGGTCAAACCAACAAAGTGGAAATTTATGATGCGGTGACAGGAACGCTAACCACTAAAACCCTTTCCGTGGCTCGGGCTTTCCCTGGGGTGGCTGGCATTGGTCGCAAAGTACTTTTCGCGGGTGGCATTTTCTGGGATAACCTGACCCATTATGCAACAGTGGATATTCTAGACACCATGACCCTCACATGGACGACAGCTGCGCTTTCCGTTCCCCGCGCATATACCCAAGGGATAACGATTGGCAATGAGGTGTTCTTTGCCGGAGGATTCAAAAAAAGTGCTTCAACCACCACCTTTTATGATGTCATAGACGTCTACAACAACAATACGGGCAACTG
>JANMME010000975.1:0-3320 GCA_031373015.1 Saprospiraceae bacterium | reverse complement strand
GGTGCTGTTCGGTTTCAACATGGACGCATTCGGTGCTCATGTAGCTCCTTTTTTTGAATGTATTTGCGTCTCCCGGACGCCCGACCCCGTGGCGGGTGGATGGTACCGGTACGGCTTCCAGATGCCTGATTTCCCTGATTATCCTAAAATCGGTGTCTGGCCCGACGGCTATTATATGTCAACCTATGAAGGTGCTAACCTTGGTGTTTTCGCTTTTGATCGTCAGCAGATGCTTGCTGGGCTTCCGGCCAACTTTATTAGATTTACCATTCCATCTCTGGGGTCAGGCAGGGCCCGCACCAGAATATTGCCCAGCGATTTCGATGGCGTTTTACTTCCACCAGCCGGCTCAGCCAACCGATTTGTGCGGTCCATTGATGGCATTTTGCAAGGTGGTGGAGTAGACCGCCTGGAAATGTTTGAATTCCATGCTGACTTTGCTGCCCCAGCTTTATCCACCTTCATTCCAACGGCCAGTTTGGCTGTAACGCCGTATGACATCGAACTCTGCGGCAACAGCCTGCCCCGCAGTTGCATTCCACAACCCGGTACTGCACAGGGGCTTGATCCGCTTTCCAATCGCCTGATGCGACGGCTGCAATACCGCAACTTTGGATCGCACGAATCCCTGATGGTCAATCAAACCGTGGATGCAAGTCTAAACAACCATGCTGGCATCCGCTGGTACGAAATGCAGAGAAGCGGGGGCGTTTGGTCCGTGTTCCAACAAGGTACCCATTCGCCGGACAACATTGCCAACCGGTGGATGGGCAGTATCGCCATGAACGGCATGGGAGACATCGGTTTGGGCTATAGCGTATCAAGCCGTACGGTGTTTCCTGGAATCCGGTATGCTGGAAGAAGCCCCATTGATCCGGCAGGTACCCTGGGCCCCGAAGTGACGATCATGAACGGGGGCGGTTCGCAATTGGGAGCCGCTCGTTGGGGGGATTACAGTTCTATGAACGTGGATCCGGCAGACGACTGTACTTTCTGGTTTACGACCGAATATTACGACGCCACTTCATCTGCCGGATGGAAGACCCTCATCAGTAAAATTCAGAATCCGCTTTGTGGCAAAACGTTTAACTATATGTATGCCGCCAAGGTGGTTTGCGGAACGCAAGAAAAACCCGACAACTATCGTCTTGCAAGAGGCGTGTATTCGACGGCCATCAACATTCACAATCCAGCGAACCACAGCGTCGAGTTTTTCAAAAAATTGGCCTTGACGTTTCCGCCTGATTCGCAAAAACAGGGGCTCATTTATCCGATTGCGCTGGACGTCCTGGGGCCCGATGGCGCCCTGGAAGTGGATTGTATTGACTTACAACGAAAATTGTTCCCCAATGGATTCCCGAACGGATATATCAAAGGTTTTGTCATTTTGGAAAGCCCTACCCCCTTGGATGTTACCGGAGTTTATACAGCAGCCAAACCCAGAAGTTTTTTGAGTCCGCAAAGCGTTACTTCCATTGATGTGGAGCAAATCAAAGAGCGTAAATTGGGCGGACCTAAAACAGAAAATGAATGTCCAGATCTGATCGTAAAAAAGCTAGACAAATTTGACGTGAGATGCCCCGGCGGCGGAGGCACCTGTGTAACGACCATTACTTTCACGGTGGCCAATACCGGAGCGGCCAATGCAGGCGCTTTTAATATACGCATTGAAGCCGATCCGGGAGTTGTTATCAATCAGTCTGTTCCCGGCGGCCTGGTTGCCGGAGGAACCTTGACGTTCACCGTCGCAAGCCCGCCAGGAGGCAATTGTTTCAATCCGGATTGTACTATTATCATCACGGTTGACAACAAAAACGAGGTAAAAGAATGCGACGAAGGGAATAACAAGCTCTCGGAGACTTCTATTGGGTAAGGGGACTCTTTTGTAACCATAAAAAATTACAACAATGGCAACGACAAAAAAACAATCCAAAGACACGGGAGAAAGTCTGGATGATTTCTACCGCAAACGAGAATGGTTTTTAACTGGTCGTGAAGGGGTATTAGACCTCAACCATAGCAGTTTATTACAAACCGCCAATCGGCAAGCACAGCGCTTAGGCTCGCTATCAATTGACCAATTTGCTGTCAATGAAAAGCCCAAGAAGGAAACAGCCATCCTGATCACTCAGGAAAAATGCTCATACAAGATTATTAAATCACCTAACCCACAACCAAGAGGAAGTTACGGATTTGCCACTCCCAATGCTTTAGAAGTTGAATCCAAAGAGGATTTAACAATGACTAGACTGGTCATACCGCTGGCAGAAAGAGAAACATCCATGTTGCACTCAAGTTCAATACGGATGTTCCGCTGGGAGAAATCCTCAGAGTCCTGGGTACTTATTCCGCGTTCCGGTGTCTCGGAAGATGGTAAATACGCCTGGTGTGTTTTACATAGGCCTGGGGTTTACATACCTATTGGATTGCCAGCAGGCAAGGAGCAACTTCTACAAATAACCAAATTGTACAAATACAAAACCGAACTGGGAGAAGCACGCGAACGCAAGGTATTAGACAAAATCTTGCAAAAACTGCTCACAATCGATGAATTAGATAAGTTTTTGCTTGATTTAGACGAATTTGATTCAGGTACAAACCCGGTGTTGAAAGGCCATGCTCAGAACGATAAAAAACAAAAAGCAAAACATGGCTCTTCTCCTATTGACTTGCCGATTGAGCTTCCAATGGCCGGATTCCCTGAATTTCAAATCTTGGACGATATCTGTCCGCCGTATTTCAGGCGAAAACCATTTCCATGGTTAGAAGCGAAATTGATTTTACCAGACTTTCTCCTGCCAACCCTACCCAATCTGCCAATAAAACTTGTAGTTGACTGGACTTCTGCCGGACCACGAAATTTCAGCGGGAGGATCAAATCCCTGGCCATTCATCCTTCTAATGGCAACATACTTTATGCAGGAGCCGCAGACGGGGGTATTTGGAAAACAATAAATGGCGGGGTATCCTGGAGAGCGTTGATGTTTAACGAGCTGTCAATGGCCATTGGTTCGGTTGCCGTATCTGGTAGTGATCCGAATATCATTTATGCGGCTACGGGAGAAGATACACCCGGTTGGGGGCCTTCTTACGGAGGTGTCGGTGTTTATCGTTCCAACGACGAAGGAACTACCTGGAATTTATTAGCCGGGGGAATTGGAGGCCGGTGCAGCCGCATATTGATTCATTCGACCAATCCGGATATTGTATGGGTTGGTTCCAATGCAGGGCTTTATAAAAGTATTGATGGCGGCGGCAGCTGGGCACAAACCTTGCCAGGCCATATTACCGATATGGTCATTGATCCCTTTAACAGTGAT
>JANMME010000966.1:0-22108 GCA_031373015.1 Saprospiraceae bacterium | reverse complement strand
ACCAGGCCCGTATGCTCTCCGGTAACCGACTTTATTTGGTAAATAAAAAAAGCAGGCTGAGGGACTTTTATATAAAGCCCGTCTTTTACATATTGCTGATACATGTTTTTTGCTTCCTCGCAAAAAAACGTCGGATGATTCTACCCTGTCAAAATCTGGGTAACAGGCTCGGAGTGGTTTTAATTTCATGGTGGTGTGGTAAAGGCGGGCGAAAAATAGGGGTTTTTGATTGATTCGATTCCTTGATTGGAAGATTGATCCGATTCGGGTACAATTGCCAATCGAATCAATCGTTCAATCAAGGAATCAAATCAATCAAACATACCCCTTCGCCTGCAACCTAAACAACTCCGCGTACTTCCCGCCCTTGGCCACCAACTCTTCGTGTGTGCCGAGCTCAAGCAATTCCCCATGCTCGAGAAACAAAATGCGATCCGCCATACGCACCGTAGAAAAGCGGTGCGAAATAAGCACCGCCGCCTTGCCTTTCATCAGTTCTGCGAAGCGTACAAACACCTCATGCTCGGCACGGGCATCGAGTGCTGCCGTCGGTTCGTCGAGTATAATTAGTTGAGCCTCACGCATGTACGCGCGGGCGAGAGCGACTTTTTGCCATTGTCCACCGCTGAGGTCCACACCTCCGGCAAAACGTTTTCCGAGCATTTGGCCATATTTGTTAGGCAGTGGTTCTATGACGGTATCGGCCAGGCTTTTGTGGGCTGAATCTTCGATGCGGGACTGGTTTCCGTTTTCTGAAATATTGCCGATGGCGATGTTCTCGCCTGCGGTGAACATGAACCGAACATAGTCTTGAAAAATGATCCCGATCTCTCGGCGCAGATCCTCCGGGTCGTAGTCGCAGAGGTCTACACCGTCCAGCAGGATACGGCCTTCATCCGGTTCGTAGAGATGGGCGAGGAGTTTTACGAGGGTGGTTTTGCCTGCACCGTTTTCGCCTACAAGCGCAAGTTTTTCGCCGGGATGCAGGGTGAAACTGAGGTGTCGCAATGCCCACACGTCGGTTTCTGGGTATTTGAAGCCCACATTTTCAAATACAAAACCCTCTTGCATAGGACGTGGGAATTTGCGCCCTCCGACGTGGCTGCCCGCCAGCGGTTTTAATTCTAAAAAGTCAAACAGGTCTTGAAGGTAAAGCGAAGTCTCCGCGATGCGCGAAAAACGGCTCACAATACCTTGCAGCAAGCCTTGCAAACGGCTGAACGACCCGGCCAAAAATGTGAGCGTGCCCACGGTAATCTGTCCGAGGATGGTTTGTCCAATGACGAAAACGTATGCAGCGTAATAGGACACTGTTCCGAGCGTAGAAAAAAAGGCTCCCCAGGCGGCCCGACGGAGGGCAAGTTTTTGGTTTGCAAGGAAATAACGATCCGAAATGGTTTTGAAACGGGTGGCGATAAAGTCTTCGAGGCCAAAAATCTTGATTTCCTTGGCCGTCTCGTTGCTTGCCCCGATATAGCGGAGGTAGTCAATTTCGCGACGCTCAGGCGTCCAGGAGCGGGAGAGCGAATAGGACTCCTGGTTAAACTTTGACTCGCCGATGAAGGAAGGAATGACAGCAATGACGAGGATCAGCAGCAACCAAGGATTGAATGCCACCAGCCCGGCTGCAAGAAACGCCACGGTTATGAGGTCTTGCGCTTGCGAAAGCACCATGCTCATCAAGGCGGTGCGACCTGAAGTTTGGGTGCGGGCACGTTCAAGTTTGTCGTAAAACATCGCGTCTTCAAATTGGTAGAGGTCGAGCGTGGCCGCATGGCGGATGATCCGGACGGAGGAATCGTTGTTCACCAGATCGCCTAACAGGCTGTCGGTCAGGGTAATGGCGCGGTTGAGCAGGCTCGACAACACGGCAAGCCCCAGTTCTATTCCCACCCAGATCCAAAGCGGATTGGAGATCGTGAGTGCGACCGGATTTGCAATTTGAGCGATCACCTGGTCTATAATTTCTTTGCCAACATAGAGCATGGCAAGCGGCACAGCGGCTTGCACAAGGCGCAGGGCCATGTTCCAGACCGTCAGTTTTGGGCTGACGGCCCAAATCATCCGGAAGAAGCGCGGGACGTTGCGAAGCGATTCAAATTGCTCAAAAAAGCCCTTTTTGTCTTTGTTTTCCTTCATCTTTCCTTGTGGATTGGCTGTTCGAACCGCCCGCCGGTAGTTTTTATCTCTTGATATCATGTTTCCTTTTTTCTCGAAGTGCGCGGTATCTTGGCGCGAAAGTCGTAACCAAACCCGTCTTGGATGAAAAAGTTGTCAATCTTCCTACTTGTATTTGGCTTTTTAGCCGCCTGTTCCCATAAGACCGCTACGATCCAAAATCCACCCGCAATTGGATTCAACTCCGCAGGCTCCGAGGCCAAGGCCATCACCATTGCCGACGAGGTGATGCAGGCCATGGGAGGCCGGCAGGCTTGGGACGACACACGATACATTTCCTGGAAATTCTTTGGCCGCCGCACGCTGTTGTGGGACAAACAGGCCGGTCTCTGCCGCATCGAATGGCTCAACCGCCCATGGAAAATCATCGTTAACCTGAACGATGGCAAAGGAAAAGTCAGCCTCGGCGGCATAGAGCAAACCCACCCAGATTCGCTCGCCAAATACCTAGACATCGGCAAAAAAGTATGGATCAATGATTCCTACTGGCTTGTAATGCCATTTAAACTAAAGGATTCCGGTGTGACCTTGAAATACCTCGGCGATTCGAAAACAGAGGCTGAAGAAGCCGCCGATCTACTTCAAATGACCTTTGCAGGCGTGGGCGTTACACCTGAGAACAAGTACCAGGTTTGGGTGGATAAAAAGACGCGTCTAATAACACAGTGGGCGTATTTTACAAAATTCAGCGACGAAAAACCTGAAATCGTAAACCCTTGGGGAGCTTACAAGCGTTGCGGGAAAATTTTGCTTTCTCCTGAGCGGGGAAGTCGTGGGTCCTTGGCGCCTGTGGAGGTTTTGAAAACGATACCACAAGGAGCCTTTGAGAAATTTTAACTGCTCTTACTACAAATTCAGCTCCGCCCAGGCCGCTGCCAAGTCCTTGCGACCGATCATATTTTTCCAGTCTTTCTTGGAGTTTTCGCTCATTTTTTTGAGCAAATCCAACTGGCGCGGAGAGAGCAATTCGTCAGGCAATTGGCCTTTGCCCACGAGGCTATTGGCGCGACAGGCTTGCAAGCTGGTCATTGGTAGGAAGCGATATTGCGTTTGCGCGAGGTAGTATTTTGGCTCGCGATCGGAGCGGAAGCCCTCGTTTTTAACGCAGGCAGTCATGCTTTTCGGCTGGGTCAATTTTTCCAGATCAGCCCGACTTGTCACGGTTGGATCAAATTGAACCTTCACCACCTCCTTCCCATCCTGGTAGCCAGGTTCGGTTTCTATCACGCCGGGAATGGCGCCAAAAGTGCCCTCGCCCGTCCAAAAGCAGTACATGGAGAAGGTTGCGGTTTGCAATCCAGCCTCACGGGCGGCGAGTTCTTCTTCCAAAAGTTCGAGGTAGCGCGGGGCGGTTGTGCCGGTCAGATCCAGGGCTCGGCGCATCCCATTTACCAGTTGGAGGGAGGAATTGAAATTGGGCATTCGGAGCACAACATCTTGATTGTCAGACCGAACAATGCGTACCACGGGATTGTTCCAAGCGGGTTCGCCAAATAATTTTAGTGCTTCTGCATCCTTTCCACCTTTGTTATTGAAAATACAGACGGGCACAAAATACGTCTCGATGGCCTCCACGATAAGCGGATGGGAGAGCGTCGTATTGCCATATCGGGTACAATTGGAACAACCCGGCACTTCCTGAAAAAGGATCAGGATGGGCTTGCCCGATTTTTTGGATTCAGCCCGGCCCGCATCGAGATCGCGCAGCCAGTGGACTTGGCCGAGCTCTTCTTCACCCGCCATAGCGCGAAGCGCGAAGGAGGGTTGATTGGTTGACTGGTTGATTGGTGATTGGTGACTGGTGCTCGTCTGGTTTTCTGGTTTTTGACTTTTTGGAATAAAAAGTGCTGCGGCCAATGCTGAAAAAGAGAGTGCGGAGAGCAACAAAATGAGTTTCATATCTAATTTTTATTGTTGGAACTGAACATTTCATCTGCATCTGGTTTTAAGGGACAAACAAAATTATAAAACATGGAATGGATCACCGATCCAGATATTTGGATTGCGTTTCTCACGCTTGTGGCGCTTGAAATAGTGCTTGGAATTGACAATATCATCTTCATTTCTATTCTCACCAGCAAGTTGCCGGCCAAACAACAAGCAAAAGGGCGTCGTATTGGCCTCTCGCTAGCGATGCTGACCCGCATCGCCCTGCTTTTGTCCTTGGCCTGGCTGATGAAACTCACTGCACCCATTTTGGTTGTCAGAGGCAATGAGATTAGTGGCCGAGACCTCATTTTGCTACTCGGAGGTCTTTTTTTGATGTACAAAAGTGTGAATGAAATTCATGCGAAGCTGGAAGAGGCCGACAAACCGCTCGAAAATGTCCGCAAGGCGAAGTTTTCAACCATTATTGCGCAGATCATCTTGGTGGATATCGTGTTTTCGCTCGATTCGGTCATTACGGCAGTAGGCATGGTAGAGCAGATTGGGGTGATGGTCGCCGCAGTGATTGCGTCGGTGGGCGTGATGATGGTTGCCGCCGAACCGATCAGCAATTTTGTCAACCATCACCCTGCTGTGAAAGTACTTGCATTGGCGTTTCTCATCATGATCGGGGTCGCGCTCATCGGAGAAGGGCTTGGGTTCCATATTCCGAAAGGCTACATTTATTTTTCGATGGCCTTTTCTGTGGGGGTAGAGTTTATCAACATTCGGCTGAAGAGCCGCTCCACAACCGTATGAAAATCTGCTGTTGGCTGCCCTTTTGCCACTGTTTGTGGGTTCATTCGTACGTTTTCGGCAAGGCGAACTACCTTTCGCCCTGCCGAATTTTTATTTGATGAAAAAAATATTTACTTTTTGTTTCGCTATTGCGTGCTTGATCATAAGCCTACCCACTTTTGGCTATTGTCAAAAAACGATCACGCTCGACGACTGCTTCACGTTTTTTAAATTTTACCCTCAAACGGGCGGCAACTTCCAATACCTGAAAGATGGCGTGCATTACGTCGAGGCCGACCATGATGGTGTTCTACACATCCGCGAAGTGCGCAATGAAAAATCAGACTCCACTATTTCGCTTGAACTTCCCGACAAGGCCATTGGATTTGACCAATTCGAGTTCAGCGAAGACGAGACCAAACTCCTGATCAGAGCCGAGACAGAGCCGGTTTATCGCCATTCGGTACTTGCCAATTATTTTGTGTACGATTTTAAGACCAGCTTGGCGGAGCCCGTTTTTGAAAAGGGGAAACAACAGTTTGTAGCCCTTTCACCTATGGGTACTCATGTGGCTTTTGTTTATGAAAACAACTTGTATGTCAAGGATTTAGCCAATAAAAAAACACTTCAAATTACCCAAGACGGAGTACCCAACAAAATCATCAACGGCTTGCCTGACTGGGTTTACGAAGAGGAGTTCAGTCCCGTAGATGGCGACGGCATGGTGGCCACGCGCTGGAGCCCTGACGGCACGAAGCTGGCTTTTATTCGATTCGACGAAACGCTCGTGCCAGAAATGCCCCTCAGCTGGTATGAAGGCGGGGCGTATCCGCAGCGCACTACCTTCAAATATCCAAAAGTAGGCGAGGCCAATTCAGTGGTGACTGTCCATCTTTACGATCTGACATCGCAGGAAATGGTGGGAAAACTCATGGGCCTCGAACCCAGCGATTATTGCCCTCGCCTCCATTGGACGGAAGACAATCAACTGGTGATGACGCGCCTGAACCGCCGCCAAGACACGCTAGACCTGCTCGTCGCGCTGCCCAACCGTGCCATTTACGTTCAGGAAGACCAGACGAATTGGGTGCCGACCCGCTTGCTTTTGGAAGAAACCGATCCGGCTTATGTGGAAATCGAATCGGAGAACAAGTTGGTTTTCCTCAAAGACAAGCGCCACTTTTTGTGGATGAGCGAGCGCAGCGGGTGGCAGCATATTTATCGATACGAGATGGCTCCACCTGTCGTTGGCGCGGGGGCAAAGCCTGCCCCAATTGCACTAACCAAAGGCAATTTTGACGTGACGGCTTTTTACGGCGTAGATGAGAAAAACGGCAAGTTTTATTTTCAAGCCGCCACGCCTACACCGCTTGACCGGCAGATATGGGAAGGTGATCTGAACGGCGGCGACGCCCGCTTGCTCACGCCCCCAAGTGGTACGCACGAGGCAGCGTTCAGCCCTACGTTTGATTATTTTACCCACATTTGGTCAAACGCCAACACGCCTCCTGTGGTAAACATTTGCGACCGAAATGACGACACGATACGTGTGCTCAACAAGAACGAGCGGGTGCGAAAACTGCGGCAGGAGTATGGTTTTGTCCAAAAGGAATTTTTCCAATTCCCTTTGGCCGATGGGACGGTTTTAAATGGATGGTTGCTACGGCCAGCAGTGCTGGACACACTTAAAAGATATCCGATTTTGTTCGATAATTATGGTGGCCCTAATTCTCAAACCGTTCAAAACCAATACGATGGCTACATGGGCAGTTGGCATCAAATGCTGGTGCAAAAAGGCTATGTGGTGGTCAGCGTGGACAATCGCGGCACGGGCGCAAGGGGACGATATTTTAGAAAATGCACCCAACTTCAACTCGGAAAACTGGAAACAGAAGACCAGATCGCAGCCGCCCGTTATCTCGGCTCGCAACCTTGGGCCGACCCGAACCGCATCGGTATCTGGGGCTGGAGTTTTGGCGGTTACCTCAGCACTTCCTGTATCTTGAAGGGTGCCGATGTGTTCAAAATGGCGATGGCAGTGGCCCCGGTGACCAATTGGAAATGGTACGATTCTGCTTACACGGAACGATACATGCATACCACTGCCGACAATGAAAAAGGATACGAGGACAATTCGCCGCTCAATTTCGCAAGGCTTCTACGTGGGGATAATTACCTCATTTGCCATGGCATTACTGACGACAATGTGCACTGGCAGCAAACCGTGGAAATGATCAACGCGCTTATCAAAGCCAATAAGCAGTTCGAGACCTACTATTACCCCAACCGGAATCATGGGATTTATGGAGAGAATGCTACGAAGCACTTGTTTACTAAGTTGACGAATTTTGTGATAGAGAAACTTTGAGCATCTGTTTTTCGGTAAAAACCCGTAGTTTTGAACTCCAAAACAGCATATCCAAATGAATTTGTTGCCAAAACATTATGAATCAAGAAATTAAACTGCTGGACGTGGTCGCTCTTCTAAAAGCGATACCTGCCGAAAACCTCAAAAAAGGTCAAGTTGGTACAGTTGTCGAGGTGTTCAGCGATGAAGACTTTGAAGTTGAGTTTGTTGACAAGCAAGGTCGAACAATCGCAATGCTCCCACTTAAAAGTACAGATTTGTTGGTCTTACAATATGAATTGGAACGTGCCTAACCAAATTGGGCCTGTCATTATATAAAAAGAGGATGTCGCGCTTATTGTGTTGGCATCCTCCTTTTATTTTTGCCCCCAAAACACATCCCACGCAAACCGCGCCACAATCCCTGCCACTACCACCAAAAAAACCTTGCGGATGAAAGCATTGCCCCGAAGCACGGCCATTTGGCTTCCGAGATACGAACCCGCTACATTGCAAACCATCATGGGCAACGTAAGATGAAACAGGACGTATTTGTGCATCAGGAAAAAAACGAGGGAGGAAACATCCGCAATCACATTCACTACTTTAGAAATGGCTGAAGACGACAGAAAGCTGTACCCTATGACGCTCACAAAGCCAAAAACCAACAAGCTCCCCGTGCCAGGGCCGATGAACCCGTTGTAAAAACCCAGCGTTGCGCCAATGCCCGCCGCCCACCAGCCCAGCCTTTCCGGTGCGACATTGAATTGCTCCTTGTGCCCAAAATCCTTTTTGCTATAGGTGTAAATGGCAATCGCGACAATGAGTATAAGGATAATCGGTTTCAATACAGCGGAGGGCAGCAGGCTTTGCACAGTCGCCCCGACATAAGAAAAAACAGTAGCAGGTACTCCTGCCCAGAGCACGGTCTTCCAGGGGATTTTCACACTGCGCGCATAATTCCATGCTGCTACAGAGGTGCCCACGGCCGATGCCAAGCGGTTGGTCCCAATGATGTTGGGCACGGAAAGTTGTGGGTACAACACAAAGAACGCGGGTATCTGCACCAGCCCACCACCGCCCACGATGCTGTCTATAAACCCCGCGAGAAAAGCAAAGGCGCAAAGAAGGTAGAGTTCCATAATAACAGTCCGCAAGGTTACAGAAAATCATTCATTCAACACCAAAACATCCTGCGTTCAACCCTGCTACAAGGTTCTCAAACGGCAGTTCGTATCTTTACGCTTTCTCAAACGAACACCTCTAAATATGGGTTTTATGAAAAAGAAACTCCTCTGCAAATGCATGCTCCTTCCAATATTGGCTATTATTTTGATCACTTGCAAACAACCAAACAAGGAGGAGAAACTGGCCGCCCAAACCGCTCATGCCCCTGCGGAGAAACCTGCACTGCCACCTATTCCCAGATACCTCGACAAGTTGGATGTGATCCAAAAGGATCCAAAACATTATAAAATAATCCAAGATACGCTTGGTATCCGGGTTATCGAGGCTACTTTCAAACCCGGGGAACCCTCTACGTTTCATGCACATCCTGACATGGCAGTGTACTTTGTACAAGGCGGCACGATGGAGATCATTGATGACGAAGGCATGTCGGAGACAAAAGAGATCAAGACAGGCGAAACAGCATTCAGCTTAGGTCTCGAGCACACACCACAGAACATTGGCAAAACGGCACTGAAAATGATTCTCTTCGAAGTGCGGCGGCCAAGGCCAGGTGTTGCCCAGACGCCTGATGCTGTTTCGGATGTAACTAAAATTGACCCGGAACATTACAACGTATTGCTCGATTCTGTGGGCATTCGCGTCCTGGAAATCAACACCAAACCGGGTGAATCCTCCCCTTTACACGCCCACCCGGACAATGCCCTTTATGTCATTGACGGAGCCACCTTGGAGCTGACGCAAAAAGATGGCAGCAAAAACCGGCAGACATTAAAGAGTGGCGAAAGCGCTATCAACGCAGGCGGGGAGCATACACTCAAAAATGTCGGAAAAACGCCTTTGAAAGCCATAATGGTGGAAGTGCGGCGAGCAAGGAGTTAGGGAACAGGTGAGAATAACTTGTTGCTTTTGGGTAGATTGATTTTTGCTCAAACAAACCGCAACTCCAACAAGTGCCGCGCCACCCGGTGCAGCGCCTCCTGCACCCGACGCGACTGCTCTGGCGAAGGGTGTTTGACTCCCGAAACGTTTTGCCGCAACAGGGCAGGGTTCATGCCTGCTTCCTTGGCCACTGCGCTCACCTTCACCGCCTCAAAGGATTCGGGGGCAAGAGATGATGCCTCACCTGGGACTTGTGGCAGGTATTCGCCGGGTGTGGGTAGCCAGCTTTCAGGAAGAGCTTTCTGTTCTGGCAGTAGTTCTGCGAGGGCGTTTTCTGCTGAAAAATCTTTTATCGAAAGCCAAAAGCCCAGTTCTGGGTGGGCAAAAACACTGTGCAAATCCATTTGTCCTTGCTGTACGGCCCGCAGGCGGTTGGCAGACACGGCCACTGCAATGTATGCGGGCTTTTCACTGCTATCGTCGGTCAACAGGCAGAGATAGAAGCCGCCCACAGGGTCGCTGGCCACAAACAATTGCGGAATCTCATGCCAAATCAGGGTCTCTTGTACGCTCAAGGGTATGTTCATCAGTCAGTAAATTATTCAGAAATTTCGTCCACTTGCTTTTGCTCTTTAGACTCCCGGATTTGCCCGAGGAAGTTTTGATTGCTCAACACCTTGTTGTTGTTGTTTTTCTCATAGGCTTTACGGGCATCACCTGCCCTTTTCCCGCCGATTTTGGCAGCCGTGCGGTTTTTTTCAAAGCCTTGCGCGTCCCGGTCAATAGCCTCGATGCGCGTACTTTCCTCACCGAGCATAGTGAAAATGAGTTCGAGGTTAGTCATGTGGTCACGGAGGTTTTCTTTTTTGAGTTGTTTCAAGTCTTTGTGTTCGGTTGGGGTTACGCCGAAGGTGGCTTTGGAGATTTCGGCGGTGAGTATGGCATATTCCTGCCCCTCCTGTACGTCCCTCTCCTTCCATTCATCGGTGAGTTGATGTCGGGTTCCGATGCTTTTCAGGCGGGTCTCAATCCAATCGTCCGGGTAGCCTTTAGCGCGATAAAGTTCCCGTGCTCGATCAGCAGCAAGCGAAGGGTCTTCGATTTCGTCCATACGCTCTTTGCCAATCCTTGCGAGCCAACGTTTGAATGGTTCAGCCTTCGGCGAAGGCACGGACATGATGATGCGGAAAAGCCCTTCGGTGTTCGCCGCGTCGGTCAAGCGAGCTTTGCCGTCGGGGGCCACCATTTTCAAGTGTATCCAAATCGGATACACTTGCCCCTCCTCGATCAGTTTTTTTTTGACTTTCGTCCAGTATTGTCGGGGCAACGGGCTGTCCGTAAGCACTTCGATTACATCCACGATAGAGAAGTACCATTCGCCGTCGTGCCATTCCCGACGGATTTGTTTTTCCTGAAAAAGGATGATGCTGTTGTCTTTTTCCATTTTTGAAAACGGAAGTTGAGTGAACGTAAGGAGGTGAGAACTTTCTGCTGCTGTCTGTTTTAAGGAGCGAATTTATAGCAAAACTGGGCTTGGCTTTTGCTTTTAAAGAAAAAGGTTTCTGTTCCCAAGCGGCTGCTCGAACTGCCACTTCACTTCGCCATCGGTCGTACCTCCTTTTTATCCGCAGTAGCTTTCCCGCCTGCCGAGACTTGGCGGGTAGGGACGAAGGCGGGTTACTCGTTGCGCTGCTCCGCTTTTGCTCACAGGTAAGCCGGGATGGGCTAACCAACTGACTCCGGGGCCAAGGCGAGGCGGAAGCCGATAGCGTCGAAACGGTAGTCCGGCCCGTCGAAGGGGCGAAAAGCGACACGGCAGCTAAGCGCTAAATTGAGCCAGCTGCCGCCGCGACGCACGCGGAGCGAGCCCTGTTCAGAACCGTTCGGGTTGGTCTGGTGTTCCGCAGAGTAGCTGCCGTACCAGTCGTAGCACCACTCCCATACGTTACCGCTCATGTCAAAAAAGCCCAACGCATTGGGCGAAAATTGTCGCAAAGGCGTGGTTTTTTGTCGGTATTCCCCCACAACGGAATAGTCTTTTTTATAGGCTTCACTGGCATCGAAATTCATTTCGGCTGGGTCGGCAATGTTTTTACCATTGCCAAAACGCAACGCTCGCCCGCGCTCCCGGGCTGCAAATTCCCACTCAGATTCGGTCGGCAGGCGGAAACCTGAAGCGCGAGCATTTATGGCAACTGACCATTTCAAGTCGTCAGAGTTGGCTTGGTTGTTTGGGTCTTTTTTGTCCTTATCAATGTGGTAAACAGCTTGGAGGCCTCGCGCTTGGCTAAGCCAGTTGGCGTATTCCACTGCATCATACCAACTGACATTGATGACGGGTCGCTCAGCTCGTCCCCAGTCCTCATCGTAAGGAAAGGCCATGTCGGTGGCCAAACAAAACAGCCCGTATTGTTGCCAAGTAGTAGGCGTTTCGGCCAGTTCGTAGTCAGAAAGGGTTACGGTGTGGACGGTTTTGTCTCGGTTTCCCATGTAGGCCTGCTCATTTCCTATCTTAAACGTATCGCCCAGCACATTTCCCATCTCAAACGTGCCACCTACAACCCGAATCATCGTCGGAAAATAACGGCGTTCCATTTTGATAAAAAACGCGGGGTCGCAGCGTCGGAGGTAGTCCAGCAGTTCGGGGTAGTCTTGAGTGTGTGGGAATGTTCCCTCAGGGAAAGGTGGCAGGAGGATTTTGGCAAAATCCATTTGGGTGACGCAGTTCAGCAAGGCTTGCACACCCTCTGACTTTTGTTGGGCTTGAATCAGTACAAAAGCGATTTCAAAAACCAAGGGCCAAACTTCCAGTGGGAGAGTGTTGCGCATCGAGGTCAATAGTAGTTCCTCCCAGGCTGCTAAAAATGCCACGTCCGCCAGATACTCCTGCGCTCGCTGGAGCCTGAGTCGCACATTTTCAACCTCCAAACGCTCTGTCTCCGTCACCAAAAACTGGCTGTACCGCCGCCGCACAATCGGCGCGAGCAGGTCATGTGAAAGGCGAATGGCGTGACTTTCAGGTAGTTCAGTGAGCAAATTGACTCGACGGAGGGCATCTCGTAGTTTTTTGGGGTCGTCTGGCAGGCTATTTTTGGAGAGCGTCCCGGAGGTGGGCTTATCCAGCACGAAACGGTCAAGGGTTTCGAGAATGGTTTTTTCGTCGGGGGTGTCTTTACCGATGGCCTCGCGCAGGCGCTGGATTTGGAAATCCAGCAACTCCTCCTCTGCAATGGCGTTGCGACTTAGTTCTTCGTAGTCCGCAATGCGCAGTTGGATGATCGGGTCGGTGACTAAACGGCGGGCTTTGGCCTGATCGTACAGCTTGAGCAGGCGGTTTTGGAGGATGGCCGCCGCGCCGCCGCTCTCGGTGTGCATCAGGTCGCGGGCCACAAAATCTGCAAAGCCTTTTTCGAGTTCCAGTTGGTAGCGTTTTGACAAAACAGCGTCGCGCCACACGCCTTCAATGGCCTCGACAAGGGCGGTATGGCCGAGCGGACGCAGCGGCAAATCTTCCTGCCGACAATCCACGCGGGTAAGCAAATCGGAAACGTCCAGTTGATAATCGCTGCGAAAGCCCAGCACGATGGTGGCTTGCGGCTCTTCACGCACGGCTGCGCGGAGGGCTTCGACAAAATCCTCGCGCTCACCGGGCAGCACATCGGTAAAAATTTCCTCCACTTGGTCAAGGATGTAAACGGGCGGTTTGCCAGCGATTTTAGGCACTTGGCGAAGTTTGGCGAGTTGCTTTCCAAGACCTTCAGTTTTTTGTCTCCGTTCGTAGTGCGGCTGCCGCGCTTTTTCGAGTCGAGGTAACACCCCCGCCGCTAGGAAGGAGGACTTTCCCACGCCGCTGTGCCCAAACAGGCTGATGATTCGGATGTCGGGGTTTTCTACCAGACTGAAAAATTCGAGGATTTCGCGTGTGCGCCCAAAAAAAAGCCGCGCGGCGGTGCGGCTGAAAAATGGCAGTCCGAGAAAAGGCGCAGGGTGGTGGTCGAGTGGGTCGGGCACATTCGCGGGTAAAGGATACTCTGCGAGCGGGTGAACAGGTTTAGTGACAGCACTCAGCTCTTTCCGAGGGATGGTTTTTTCAAGGTCGGAAATAAGAGCAGCGATATCGGAGTCCCATTTTTCAGTAGCGACTTTACGGCCTTGTTTTCGGAGAAAATCGTGCAGCGTTTTCGGTAAAAACTCCTCTGGAGGCAACATAGCACCATCCACTAAAACCGGGATGACAATTTTCCCGTCAGAAAGTGCTGTTTCGATTTCACGGCGAACCCAGTCTTTGGGGTCGTCCATGCGTCGTCCACCGAGTCTGTTCACACCCAGCCACTTTGATTCATCTTTTATGAGGACGAGTAGAATTTTGGCTTTTTGGACATTCGCAGCAAGTTCGTCAGGCCAATCCATACCAGATTCGAGGCGTTTTTTATCCAAAAATGCTATTTCCTCACCAAAGTAGTTGACCAAGTCCGTGAAAAGAAGCCGAGCCTCCACCTGCGTGTCAGCGATGCGATAACTGATAAAAATGGAGTGCTTCGGCATATTGGTTTCAGAATGTCTTCAGGGCAAAAGTAGATAATTCTCGAACTTTTGGAGGTTTTCGTGGTAGCTGCCCAGATGAATATCCAATATCCAACAAGGAATGTCCAATGTCCAAGTAGGAACTGCGCTTGGCCACTCACGTTGACTAAAAACTTGGCCACTCACGTTGACTAAAAACATGGATTAACAACAGAATCCAAGCCTAGGACTTATTTGGACATTGGACATTCCTTGTTGGACATTGGACATTTTACTTCCCCACCACCAACTGCCCAAACCGCATCGCCCCCTCATTCTCAATCCGATAAGCATACGCCCCCGCTGCCAAACCCGCCAGCGACAGCGTAGCCTCACGCTCAAATTTCAATACCCGAACTTGATTCCCTTTGGCGTCGTAGAGCCGGAACGTGCAGTTCCCGGGCGCAGTCGAACGGAGTTGCAACGTGCCGCTTTCTGCTACTGGGTTGGGGAATACGCGGAAGTCGTCGTCTCCTGTACCGGCGGCTTTAGCCGCAGGAACGCCACGCTCAATATCCAGGATTTCTCCGTTTCCGACTACTGCGGCTAAAGCCGCCGGTACATACTTGGCCTCCACCAGCCCGGGCAATTCCAGCCAAAATTGCCCCGCCGCCTTCAACTGATTATTGTTCGTAAAGCCCAAATAAGCGTCTGGGCCTTCTTTGAGAACATCGGCAGCATCGAGATTTTGCCAGACTGGACCGAATGCGACCGGGCCGCGTTTCCAAAGTTTGCAGGCCGAGGCAGGCAAATCAGCAGGCATCGCACCGATTTTGGTAAACCAGATTTCAGCGGGTGCGACAAAGCTGGCATTGATGCCATAATTTTGCAAAATCCAGTAATCCGTTGATTTAGAGTGTACAATGTCAGGAATAGTGTCGGGCGCAACGCTCAGGCGCGACACGACTACTTCCCCATTCGGGTAAGTGCCTGCGGGCGGGAACACTAAGCTTAGTCCTGTTTCTCCGAAAGTGTATCGTTTATGGCCGGGCGCGACAGTGAGGCGTTTGCTTACGCCTTTTCCGACAGGCGCGGTAGATTTTTCTCGCCGAATGGTGGGGCCTACGAGCGAGCCGTGGCGCACACCAATGCGGTCGAGCACGAGCCCCTTGGCTTCGTTGAATTGGTAATAACTGATCAGGTTCGGGAATTCTTCAGGGTTTTTGGTCAGGTGCATGAGTTCGCGGATCTCATTCTGTGTCAGCGATTTATTGAAGATGCAGACCTCGTCCATGGAGCCTTCCACGAAGCGGCCACCCCAGCCTTTGTAATTGCCGAGCCTGTTGCCTGAATCAAAATTCACCAGGTCTGGTGTAAAACTTTGTTTTGATCCCCGACCATTGATATAAAGGGTGATGCCGGTGGGTTCAACCACCATTGCCACGTGACTCCATTCGCCATCGGGTGCGGTGAGGCCACTATCCCACCACCATTGACCGTTGGGCCAGTGATAGCCGAGGTGGTTGTTGCCGGGCAAGAAATTGAAGCCGGCGGTGGCGCCATCGTGCATAAAAATGGCGCTGTATTCAGGTTGAATACCTTTTGGCTTTATCCAGGCCGTAATGGTCAGGGCGTTCGTGTTCAGGTTTAGAGCAGGTAATGCAACATAGTCTTCTGAAGCGTTGCCGCCAATCTTTACCGCCGATCCTGGAATGGTGTCGGCACGGCAACCATCGCCGATGCTGATGGCGAGCGACTTGGAATATAACCCATTCACTGTCAGTGTAGCCGTGTAGGTGCCCGTTCCACCAAAAACCGCTTTTGGGTTGCGAATATTGGTGGCGCTCGACCAGACTGGGGCAGGATTAAAGGTCCATTGCCAGCTGGCGCCCGAGTGATTCAGCACGGAATAATCATCAAAATAGATGCTGTCTCGGGCGCAATTTGCGGCCAAAGTGCTGGCCATGGGCTGCACCACTACGGCTGAAGGCTCATACAAATCGGCCTCCCAGACCCCAAAACCCCAGCATCCATTGCGGATTTTCCCGTTTTTGTAAAAGGGTTTTAGCTTGTTGGTTTCAGCAGAAAGCGGGAGGCCTTGGTTATACGGTTGCCAGTCGGTCAGGGTATTGTTGCGGTAAAAAATGCCCCGACTGGTACCTAAATAAACACCACCATCAGTGCCGTATTGGGCCATGATATTGGTGATGGTGATGCCGTTGAGCACCGCTGTGGTCAAGTTTACCCAAGTTTGACCGCCATTAGTGGTTTTGTAGATTTTTTTGCCGTCCGAACCGTAAGAGACTGCCACCCAAAGCACGTTTTCGTTTTCTGCGCTGAGGGCCATTTTCACGCGGTCGTTGTTATTGGGAAGCGGTAGGCTGGTAAGTTTGGTCCATGTCTGACCGCCATTGGTAGTTTTCCATATTGAGTCGTCGGTGCCGTCCCATTGCGAGCAGTAGATCACGTCGGGGTTGCTGCGGCTCACTTCGATTTCGAATACCGTGTTGTCAGCCGTGCCGGGGAAGGTATAAAGTGCTGTATAAGAGGTGCCGCCGTCGGTGCTTTTCCAGATTTTGTTTTCCTTGCCGAGATAGACAATATTCCAGCAGCGGGGATCCCAGGCCATTTCCGAGTTGCCGTAATAGGCATACGTTTCCTGGGGAAAAAGCCCGACGGGGAAATAACTCACGCCATCCAAAAAGCCCCCTTTAAAACGGTAGCCACCAATGTCGGAATGATAGGTTTTGCGCGCATCGCCGGGGTTTACATAACCAGTTGCGGCTTCTGCGCCGCCCATTCGGTAAAATTTGCCAGCGGGAAAACTCTCGTGCCAGCCCATGTTACCATTGTGATAACGGCCACCGACCAGCACATCTTCGTTCCACCCGGAATCAAACCCCCACATATCGGAACCGGAAATCCCGTTCATGCGGGCTTCAATGGTTTGGGCAAAATTGTTGGAATAATTGATGCCGCCATCGCTGGTGATCCAAAGATCGTTGCCTATGGCCGCAATGGCCTGAATGTCCGGGTGACTCCACCCGAGGCCACCCACGTAGGAGCCTAATGCCGTCCAGGTTTGGCCGCCGTTCACACTTTTGAACCAGGAGCAACCGCCTGCAATCAATTGATTGTCATTGCTTGGGTTCACAATAATCGCCATGTCATAAAAGCCCTGCGTAAACCAATCTACGCCATTGGCATCCATCAGGTTGGTATGGTTGGGGATGGAATAAGGCTGGCCCACCGTATTGTTCGGGTTGGTATTTGACCAGGTTCCGCCGCTGTTCGTGCTCTTAAAAACCCCGATGTATCCGCCCAAATTACCCCCTTCGCCACAGAGATAAGCGTACACTTTGGAGGGGTTGGAAGGGCAAACAGCGATCATCCCTCCCGTGACGGTCATACTCGCAGCAGGCGTCCACCAGCCAGCATTGGAGTTCAGGAAGCTGGCGCCACCGTCGGCTGAAACGCGGAAATCCGAGCCTGTGCCATTCTTGCGAATCACAAAAACCGTAAGCGGGTCGCCGGGCTTGAACTCCACCGCCCAGGTCTGTTGAGTATGGAGTTTTGTCCAATTTGTGCCGGCATTGGTGGTACGAAGCAGTCCCTGGTCGCTGGCCGCCAAAACGACGTCTGGTTGGTCGGGCTTGAAGGCTATGTCGTTCACCCACAGACTATTTTCGCTGTAAACTGTCGTCCAGCTCGCGCCGCCATTAGTTGTTTTGATGATCTTTCCGCTGGTGGCGGCATATACGGTATTGGGGTCCGTGGGGTGGATTTTTACGGCACCAAAAGAGCCGTGCAGCACATTGACCGTGAGCAGTTGCCAATGCAGCCCTTTATCGGTCGTTTTCCAAACGCCGCCAGATTCGCCACCCGCATAGAGCACGTTCGGGTTGGAAAGCGAGATGTCAATGGAATAGACATTTGTTTGCCAGGTGACCTCCGTGAGGCCGTCGGTATCGTAGGTTTGTTTGGGGCCGAGGAACGTCCAGCCGGAAGAACCGCCCCGTTGCATTTCTTTAGAACGCTGTGTCAGCAGGGCTTTTTCTTTTTCCTCCATTTCTTTGATCGTCGGTTCTATCACCGAACCATCCGCCTGTACAAACGGCCTTGCCCAATGCATCCAATGCTTGAAGTATTGGGTATAGGTGTTTTTCTCAAATACATGGTTTTCATAGTATTCGGTATATGTCTTTTGAATTTGAAAGACGTTAGGGTTATCTGTCACCAACATTTGCATCCAAGTCGGAGCGTCAGTGGCGACGCAAGGGACAGAGGGTTTTTGTTGGGAAAAAAGAAGAGCCGGGAGGAGCAGCCCTGCCACCGTCAGGGCTAGGGCAGCAATAGATGAAACCTTTTTCATGCGCAAAATGAATCGTTTGTTGCGCAAATGTCACGAAAAAAGGGTGATTTGGGGCGGTGATATTTTTGTCATTGGCATGCACGTTCGGGTATTTTGGGGAAACGGGAAGTCAACTCCGAGGCACTAACGAAATGGGTTTCGGAAGCCTAGCAACATGTACCAAAAAGAAAAGGCAACCAATGTGGTTGCCTTTAGTCGGGATGACAGGATTCGAACCTGCGACCACACGCCCCCCAGACGTGTACTCTACCGGGCTGAGCTACATCCCGTTTACCCGCCGTAGCCCGTTTAGGGCGAAGGCGGGTCTTTCACTTAATTACCAGCCTTGGCGTAGGCGGGTTCCCTGTTTCCACCCAACTTTAACAAAGGGTGTGCCGTTTAGGGCCAAACCCGCCTTCGCCCTAAACGGGCTATGGCGGGTAAAGTGGGTAATACAGGATTCGAACCTGTGACCTCGCACGTGTGAAGCGCGCGCTCTAAACCAACTGAGCTAATCACCCTAAGTATGAAGTGATAGAGTGATGAAGTGATAGAGTGATTTGATCCTAGCCCGGCGCAAATCACTTTATCACTCCATCACTTCACATTTCTCCTGTCGGATCAACGGGATTCGAACCTGTGACCTCCACGATGTCAACGTGGCGCTCTAACCAACTGAGCTATGACCCGTTTACCCGCCGTAGCCCGTTTAGGGCGAAGGCGGGTTTTCCTATTTCCACCCAACTTTAACAAAGTATGTGCCGTTTAGGGCCAAACCCGCCTTCGCCCTAGGCGGGCTATGGCGGGTAAACGGGCGGCAAAGGTAATCCCCTCCCTCCCAAAAAACCAAGCCAAGCCAAAAAATTCCCCAAACCCTCATCTTTTGGAAAAACGAAAGGTCTTACACTATCTTTGACGGTTCATAAGCAATAGATTTACTAACATTTACGCACCTTTTACCCAATGGATAAGAAAGCACAAATCCAGGAACTCATCTCACTCGGCAAAACCGAAGAAGCCCTCGAACTCTTAGAGCAACTCACCTCCGATGCCGTTTTGCTGCAGTCGCGCTACAACGGCGCGAAAAGGCAGTACAGCATGGGCATGATTGATTTCAGCGAATGGTCGAGGACGCAGGCGCAGATCAATTATGCGGCGTTGGAGATGATGAATTCGGTGAAAAAAACTACCTCAAATCAGGAGCAACGACCTCAAGGAGGACAAGTAGCGCCCGCACAACCAGAGCAAGTCAGGCCTAGAGCATTCATTTCTTACAATGAGAAAGACGCTCTTGCTATGCGTTCCGTGAAAGCTTATCTGGAGAAGCATGACATCAAAGTATTTGTGGATATTCAAGACTTGGGGGTAGGTGACAGGATCGAAAACTTTATCGAAAAAGCATTGAGGGATAATCAGTTTATTGTTTCCATTATTTCTGAAAACAGCCTCAAAGATGGCTGGGTAAACCAAGGTTTAAAGGTAACTAATATTTTAGAAAGATTTGGTTCACAAAAGTGGGTACCACTCTCGATAGATCAAAGCTATGTTGACCCTTCATTTTTTAATAACGCTATGGATTTCTTCGAAGAAAGAGAAGAAGAAATCAGTAATCAGATGAAAATTGCAATTGATAAAAAGAGAGATACACGATCCTTACAAGCAGAACGAACTCGTATTCAAGACCTTAAAAACGAATTCCCTAACACGATTCAAGCATTGGGAGAAACTTCGGTAGCAGATATCAGCGGACGTTTTTTTGATATTGGAATGAATCGTGCTATCAATGCCATAATCCCTCAAAACAGCTCCACAAATGCAAACTAATGCCCCTACAGCACGAGTCAATGCTATTGAAACATTGAGCTCAAACACACTTTTTCACTTTACTGGCAAAAGGGAATATTTGGAAGGCATAATTGAACATGGTATTGTCCCCCGCTATTCTCTTGAGGACTTATCCATGTTTAAATGGCACACCGATGGCACAGGCATTCCTCCCAAAATTGCTATACCAATGGCCTGCTTTTGTGACATTCCTCTTTCAAAGGTTAAGCACCACCTATCCTGGTATGGTGAGTATGGAATTGGAATTGATAAAAAGTGGGGTATGGAGCAAGGAATTTGTCCGATAATTTACATTGACCCTCTTTCCTATACTACAAAGGCCATGACTGATGCACTAGGTGCGTATACAAAAATTTGGTCTGAAGGATTAAAAGATGATAAGGATTATCCGGACCTATTCAATGCTCTTGAGCGACTAATGCTTTTTTCAAAACCTTATGTAGGGCCATTTGAGCACAATAGTCAAAAAGACTCTGAAAAAATTTTCTATGATGAAAGAGAATGGAGATTTGTTCCAGATTTGACTAAAACGAAAATCAGACAACTTATCTACTCTAGCGATCCAGAGTTTTTAGATGCAAGAGATAAGAATATAAATTTATTGAAAAACAATTCAGAGTTTTCCATCTCTATTACTCCTTCAAATATTAAATACATCATAGTAGAAAATGAAGATGATATTAAACCAGTTATGCGCAAGATAGAAGACAGCTTTGGCGACCAAAAATATACACCAAATGCAATGCAAAAATTGATGACAAAAATCATAACAACGAAACAAATAAGAGAAGATTTTTAATTTCTCTCAAATCCATGAAAAACATCTTCCCCTTACTCTCTATTTTACTCCTAACTTTCTGCCAAAACCAACCCTCTCCCAACCAATCCACCACCACCGTGCCACCCTCCATCTTCAACCCTTCATCCGCCACCCCGCCCCGCCCAACACAATCCCCCAAAGCATTCACCACCCCCTGGGGCGACACCCGCACCGACCCATACTACTGGCTCAACGAACGCGAAAACCCCGCCGTCACCGCCTACCTCGAAGCCGAAAACCGCTACGCCGATACCGTGCTCGCGCCCGTAAAAGGCCTCCGCAGCAAACTCTATGACGAACTCAAAGCCCGCATTAAAGAAGACGACGAAACGGTGCCCTATTTCAAAAACGGTTACTGGTACGTTGCACGCTTCGAGACGGGCAAGGAATACCCGATTTATACCCGCCGAAAAGGCGATTTGAACGCCGCAGAGGAGGTTTTAGTGGATGTGAACGCACTCGCCGCCGGCAAGGATTATTGCCAATTCGGTGGCCTGCAAGTCAGCCTCAACAACCAATTGCTGGCTTATTCCGTGGATTACAGCGGCCGGAATTTGTACAAGGCTTACTTCAAAAATCTTTCGACCGGCAAAGACCTGCCCGATTCCTTCGACATCGGTGGGGCCTTCGTTTGGGCCAATGATAACAAGACGATTCTGTACGACACGAAAGATAAAGTCACCCTTCGCAACGACAAGGTCTGGCGGCACGTTATTGGCACTCCCCAAAAACAGGACGTGCTGATGTACCACGAGAAAGACGAAACACAGTACGCCTTTCTCGGCAAATCCAAGAGCGAACAGTTCTTTTTTATCAACTGCTCGTACACGCAAACCGTTGAGGTTCAATACCTGGATGCGAATAACCCCGCCGGAAATTTCCAAACGATCCGTCCCCGCGAGAAGGATTTCTACTATGAGGCAGAACACTGGAACGATCAATTTCTCATACGCACCAACTGGGAGGCCAAGAACTTCCGCCTCATGGAAGCCCCCGTTTCTGACCCACGCCGCGAAAACTGGAAAGATGTGCTGCCCCACCGCGAGGATGTGCTGCTGAATGGCATTACGGTGTTCAAAGATTACCTGGTTACCTCCGAACGCAAAGGCGGTCTCAGCCAGATTCACATCATTCGTTGGGCCGACAAGGCCGACCACTACATCGAGGTAGGCGAACCGACTTATGCAAGTTCGGTGGACAATAACCCCGAATTTGACACCAAAACCCTGCGCTACGCCTTTTCTTCCTTGAAAACGCCCATGACCATCGTGGATTACAACATGGAAACGGAGGCCAAGGAGATAAAGAAAGTGGCGCCTGTCATGGGTGG
>JANMME010000929.1:0-1755 GCA_031373015.1 Saprospiraceae bacterium | reverse complement strand
AATGTTGGGTGGTTTTGTACCGGCCACAACACACACATCGGCCATAATTCCACCAGGATAGTCCCTCGCGTCGCGCGCGGGCATCCCCCGCGAGCCGACCGAGGGCATCAAAACACGCTTCATTCGCCCACATATCCAAATGAAACCTGACCTGCCAAGTCCCGTGCTTTCGGGACTGCGGCGGGGAAGAAACCCAGTACCAAAGGAGATTTCCGGAAAATCCTTGAACAGAGTACGGACGCGGACGCCGAAAAGCGCAGAGAGTAGGCAAAACACGCTTTAATTCATTTTTTTATTATGAAAAAGATTTTTTATTCACTGCTGACATGCGCTTTTGTTTTGTCAACTTTTGCAGCAAAAGCTGCCTCGATTCCACAGTCGGACGGACTTGGCCCTAAGATCACGATTATTATTGAAATAGGGAGAAAATCAAAAGGCTGTAAAGGGTTTGGATGGTGCAATTCAAAAATTGATTTTTATAATGCTTCAGGGCTAAATGGTGAAAATACGGCAACGGCTACTGCCTGTATAGTGAACGGGAGACTGAATGTGGAATTCAATCGCTCTTCAATGACCGAATCAACTTATCAAACCCACTTTGGCAGCGGCTATTTCCAACTAGAAGAAGATTATCTATTACCTTCTGAGCTTGCTCAAGCACTAGGGGTTAAATCTTACACCATTAAAACAGGACAATATCCGATCCCAGAATCTACAAGCCAAAGCAGCACTCTCTTAGTAACTTTCTAATTAAAATCATTTGCGGCAGGTTAAATCACCTGCCGCAAATCTAAAATTGACAAAAATGAAGCACTTCACGTTATTTTTATTTTCCGTATCCATCGTGTCTGCATTCTCCTGCACACGCATACTACTAATCTCAGAGGGCATTAAACAACCGTCACTGGAAAACCATGAATCCTGGTCTAGGTTCTTATTGTCCAAAGGTATAGACACTTCTGAGATTCTTTGCTTTAAAGACACTCAAGCATTGCACACGTTTTATAGGACTGACATTGGAATTCCGGATGCCCAATTTTTCAATAAAGAAAAAAAATTCGTTGATTATCGCCAGTCTATTAAAGATTGCAATGGAATGGTTTCCGTTTTCATTGAAAACATTGACTCTGTAAATTTGGAGCCGCCTTTAGAAGGTCAATATTTAGACGATTACATAAACAACCTTGTTATAGAAAAAACAGGGCAGCCATTCTTTTTGGAAAATCAGAATTATGATGCTTATATGGTGGTTTATTGGGCAAAGTACTTAGGTAAAGCAAACAAACGCAAGGTGTATGATTGGCAAGAATTGGTAAAAAAAGCAAATCAGAATGGCAAGAAAATAAGAATGATATTGGTCAGTGTAGATTATCAGGAGCTGTGGGGGATCTCGAAAGACCAAATACCTGAGTTTAATTATTAACTTTTTTCCCATTTCCAAACAGCCATCACTCTTTTACATGATTTCAAAAATGACCACTCGATTCATCATTTTAGCCCTAGCCATTGGAAGCCTATTCTCTTGCCAAGCCATACTACGTTATCGTTTTGGCATAAAAAACCCCGGGATAGAAAAAGAGAAAACTGTCACTAATCTTTTGGAAAAGAATAAAATTTCCAATTCTCACTTGTTGAAAAAAGATAAAATATATGATGCATACATTGGCCCATTTCCTAAGGTGTATATATTTGACAAGAATGGTTATCAAGTGCTTCTGCCCAATTGTTATGAGATGATAGAGGAGAATTTAAGAG
>JANMME010000869.1:0-2990 GCA_031373015.1 Saprospiraceae bacterium | reverse complement strand
AAATCCGGAAATCTGTACAAATCCGTGTCTCATCCGTGTCATCCGTGTTCCACCCTAAAAAATTTCAAATTTTATTAAGTATTTTGTACCTGGATTTTTAATTGGTTCGATTCGTAGCGTTGCCTGCATAAGAGCCGCTGTATTTTGCCACTGGTGGTTTTAGGGATACTGGACTGAAGGACAAAAACCACATGGCTTACTTTAAGCCCAAAGTGCTCGAATACGTTTGATTTGATTTTTCCTACTAAAGGCAACAACAAATCATCGGAACTATGCCGCAATACTTCCTGGACAATAATCAGTTCTTCCTTCCCGGAATGGCGCGTGGTAAAAGCGGCACCCCCATTTAACACCAATGAAGGGTGGATACTTTGCACCACTTTTTCTATATCATTTGGATAGTAATTCTGGCCCCGGACGATGATAACTTCTTTAATCCGGCCCGTTACAAAAAGCACCTCATTGGCTATAAACCCAAGGTCGCCTGTTCTGAAAAAGTGCTCATCACGGCCATCTAATTTGATGTTCCAAAGCGATTCAGTTGCTTTTTTGTTGTTCCAATAGCCTTGCGTAACGCTTTTGCCCGCAACCAAAATTTCCCCCACTTCGTTTTCATCACAAGGTGTCAAAGTTTCCGGGTTTACGATACAAACATCGGAATCATACATCCAATGGCCATTGCCCACCAAGGTCCGGGTATTTTCGGTGGATGGTTCCGAAGGCGTTATTACTTTACCCTTTTGAAGGCTTGCATCGTCAATGATTAAAAGTTCGGGTTCATCAGTTTTGAAATTTCCGCTGATCATTAGGGTACTTTCCGCCATCCCATAACAGGATGAAATTGACTTCCAACGGAAACCGAGCGCGGAAAACTTATCTGCAAATTTTTTAATGGTGTGGTAATGAACAGGTTCGCCACCATTAAATGCCATATCCCAGCAACTTAAATCAATGTCTTTGCAGGTTTCCAGGTTGATTTTTTGCACACATAAATCGTAGCCAAAATTGGGGCCTCCGCTGATATTTGCCCGGTATTTTGAAATGGCGTTCAGCCATCTCCAGGGCTTTTGAACAAAATGGAAAGGAGACATGAACAACCCGGTAAAACCCATATAAAAAGGCTGAAGCATGGTCCCGATCAACCCCATATCATGATAAAGCGGCAGCCAACTTACACAAAACGAGTCACCCGTAGTTTGAAATCGCTGGTGAATCACTTCTGAATTGTGCAGTATATTGCTATGGCTTACCATTACTCCTTTCGGAGCCGACGTAGAGCCAGAGGTATATTGCAAAAACGCCAAGCTATTTCCATTTACAGGTAATGGTTGCCATGTCGTTGTATTCTCGTTGGTGTCTATTTGGTCGCTAGCAACCAGATGAACCTCTTTCCCTAAAGTTACATCCTCCCAAAAACGCTTAAACCTGTTACTTTCAAAGACACTTTGTGTTGATAGGACAACTTTAGCACCTGAATCCTTTAAAATACCTTCCAGGTGCTCAAAAGACTTGGGGGACTCTGGAGGGTATGCCGGAACAGCGATGGCACCAGAGAGCATACAGCCAAAAAAACCACCTATATACTCCAAGCCCGCCGGATATAACAAAACAACCCTTTCGCCTTGCAATTGATAAGATGACAATACCCGGCTGATTTGGGAAGATTTGTCCAGAAGGCCGCGATATGAAATGTGATCCTCCTCCGTTTCGCCATCCCTGAGAAATAAAAAAGCGTTCTGATCTGGCTTCACATCTGCCCAATGTAAAAGCAAGTCAATCAGGGTATTATTTTTATTTAAAACACTCATTTATGCTTCTTGATACATCCGGTAATCCAACACGCTTTCCAAAATTTCAGGTTCCAGGTCGTTCTTGTAATAACCACTGTCCAATTTTGCTTTTACTGCTTTAAAGGCCTCTATAGTCTGTTCAATATCTTCATTCGTATGAATGGAGGTAGGGATTAACCTCAGCAGGAAAACCCCCATAGGCACCACGGGGTATAAAGCGCCGGAACAGAATATACCATACCGTTCCCGTAAATCAACAATGAGATTGGTGCCTTCTTTTATAGATGTCTGTAAATACACCGGTACGATCTGCGCATCTGCATTTCCGGTGTCTAACCCGGCTTTTATAAGTCCTGACTTCAATTTAGTTGCATTTGCCCACAAATGATCCAGTATTTGAGGGTTATTTCTCAAGTACCTTAACCTTTCCAAATTGGACAAGACATAGATCATTGGAAGGGTTTTCGCAAACATTTGGGAGCGTATGCCAAAACGGATAAAATCAATGGCCGATTTATCGCCAGATACAAAAGCCCCGATACTGGCCATTGATTTGGCAAATGTAGCAAAATATAAGTCTATCCCATCTTGAACGCCCTGAAATTCCCCCGTTCCTGCGCCCGTCGTCCCCATGGCACCAAATCCGTGTGCATCATCTACCAACAATCGAAAAGAAAACCTTTTTTTCAGTTCGATTATTTCTTTTAGTTTTCCCTGCTCGCCAGACATTCCAAATAAGCCTTCTGTAATTACCAGAATCCCGCCTTCCGTTTTTTCAACCATTCTGGTAGCCCGCTCCATGAGGGTGGCGAGATTGTCAATATTGTTGTGAAGAAAGCTCAGTTTTTTGCCCGCGTGCAAACGCACTCCATCTATAATACATGCGTGGCTGCCTGAATCGTATATGATTACATCTCTAATATCTGTAAGGATGTCAATAAGGGAAATCATCCCTTGATACCCGTAATTCAGGAGATTGGTTGACTCCTTACCAACGAAATCTGATAATTCATGCTCCAATTCATGCTGTGCGAGCGTATCACCGGAAAACATCCGTGCGCCCATGGGATAAGCAAGGCCCCATTCAGAGCAAACCGCTTTCTCTTTTTCGCGCAGATATGCATTGTTAGCTAATCCCAAATAATTATTAATGCTGTACACAATATGCTCCTTCCCGTTAAAGGTCATTCGATTCCCTAA
>JANMME010000753.1:0-8431 GCA_031373015.1 Saprospiraceae bacterium | reverse complement strand
CTGTCGTCGCAATCGTCGGCGTTCGACACATACCCTGAAGGGTGGGCGCAATTTTGAACGCTTGCCGATGCGTTGCAGTAGCCATCACCGTCTACATACGCATACCAGTTTGAGCACCGGTTTTCGACCGTCATGCCATTGCAATTGTCGTCGAGATTGTTGCAGATCTCTGCTGCGTTCGGGTTAATGGCGGGGTTGCTGTCGTTGCAGTCGTCAGGATTGGTCACATACCCTGTAGGCTGGGTGCAATTTTGAACGCTTGCCGCGGCATTGCCGTAGCCATCGCCGTCCGAATCGGCGTAAAACATCAGGGGGACGGACGGGAACGCAATGCCCCAGGCGTTCAAACTACCACCATCCTCGGGATAATTATCCGTTACAACCAAAGTCCAGGTCCCGTTCGGATTTTCCCCGTCGAAAGCGGACAAAGGCGACAAAGGCTTATACGTGCCGTTGTTGGTTGGCGGGCAGGGGAAACTGCCATAGTCGGCCATTGACTCGTCGTCAAAATTGATCAGCATATCGTCCTGGTCACCACAAATGGATTGCAGCAAAGTGACTTCCGTGCCGTCCGGGCTTCTCAATACGACCGTCAAATCCTGAATCCAGGTATGGGGAATGTTGAGATTCAAAACATTCAAATCCACCAGAGAAGTTGCCGAACTGCTGACCACCAGCGTGGAGGTCACAGTGACGGCTTGCGATGCTGCGATGGAAACAGGTACATTGGTACTTGCAAAGACGTTCATAATATCGTCAATGACGCCACTGCAGTCGTCATCAATCCCGTTGCATATTTCACTGGAGTTCGGGTTGATGGCGCTGTTGGTGTCATCGCAGTCGGTCGAATTCGTTACGGTCGGGCCTGTGTAGTTGCAGCCAGCGCTTGCGCCACCGAAGCCGTCACCGTCGAGGTCTTGAAACAAAAACGAGGGCTGGTCGCCAGAAACGACATTCGAGGTAGTGCCGCTCATCGCCATATTTCGCACCGAAGCCGCTCCGTAGGCACTTGCCAAATTCGGAAAACCAGTCACGGCCAGGTTGTCGCCGTAGGGCTGCCCGGTTTCAAAATCGTAGTAGGCTTTCAAATCTGGTTCCGTGCCCACAGGATAACAAACCAGGTCTTGCTTCAACTCGTCCACCGTGCGAACGACGCTCCAGATCTTGATCTCGTCAAGCACTCCTTTGAAATTGGACCACGCGCCGTTCTTCCCTCCGCCAAAAATCAGGTCGCTTGTATTGTCGCCTGGTTGCGCGGAAGAGCCACCGTAGGTTTGGCTTTGGACCAAATTTCCATTCAAATAAACACTAACCGTACGGTTGGCAGTCGCTCGGGTGATCGAAATGTTCGTCCATTTTCCAAGTTCCATGTTGTTGGAAAAAACCAGGTCCACCGTGTTGTCGTAACCGCAGCAATCGTCCGAGTGCTTGTATCTGATTTGACTGTTGCTCAGACCAATGATAAATTCGCGACCATTAAAAATCAAGGTTTGTTCTCCGGTTAAAAGATCTGGTTTTATCCAAAACGAAATGGTCAAATCACCAGACAAGGCCTGATTGTTTTGCCCGACCGCGAGGTAGTCATTCACTCCATCAAAATGTACCCCACGGCGGCAGGGGTTCGGATTTATGGAAATCGGAAGCGCCTGGTCGTCCGAAGTGCCACAAGCATTAACGGCCATTACTTTCAAAATACCGCCTGTGCCGTTGGCCGTTAGGTTGATGCTCGTGGAGGTCGAAGTGCCGGCCCAGCCAGCGGGTAAAGTCCAGATGTAACTGCTCGCGCCGGCTACTGGGGCAATCGAGTAAGTCAAAGTTGAGTTTGCGCAAATCAGCGAGCCGCCCGAAATCGCCGCAGGTAAATCGGGCGCAGAGGCGGTACATGTTACCTGCAAAGTGGCCAGCTCGGAGGTGTCGCGGAGGCAGGTGTTCGAGACGATGCAACGGAACTTTCGCTCGTCGTGCGCAAGCGCCGCCGAAGGAATGGAGTACGTTGCTGCGGTTGCCCCGGGGATGTTTGAAAAGGTCGTGCCGCCGTCGCTACTTTCTTGCCACAAATAGCTCGTCGTGCCACCGTCGTTTGAAACGGTTACGGTAAATTCGACTGGAGTGCCTTCGTTGACCGTCAGCGAATTGGGCTGCGTCGTGATGGCTACCACTATGGGCGCGACCGCAATGGTTTGTATAGCTGTTGTATCACCACAGGCATCCGTTCCGATCACGCTGATCGTTCCTGAAGTAGCAGCGGGTTTTACAAAAATCATGTTCCCGAAATTCGTCACCGACCAATCTGCCGGAGTCGCCCAGGACCAGGAAAGAATATTCGGGTTAGGCGTTACAAAATAAGTGTAGTAATTGTCCACACAAGGGGTTGCAGGACCCGTGATACTACTCAAAGTTTGCGTCGAACAGGGCGAACTCAGGGTCGCAGCCGCGGTAGATTTTATGTCGCAGCCGTTCGAGACGTAACATTTGAATTGCCAGCCATTCTGTCCACTGTTAGCGACGGTGAAACTATATGTGGACTCCGTAGCGCCGGCGATTTCAGCAAAAGTAGAACCGCCGTTGGTGCTCCGATACCATTGGTACGACCGATTATTGCCCGAAGCGGCAACGGTAAAAGTGGCCGTCCCGCCGATAGGAACGGATTGGTTGGCGGGGCTGGCGGTGATGGAAAGGACGCCGTTTGCGCAGTTCGGACAATCCGTGATAATTGCAGTGGACAGGCTGGTGTACGCGCCATTTTGCAAGGCGCCGTGGTATCCGTTGGCCGTTTTATCAATAAATGTGCCGCCACCCGCTGAGCAAGCACCACAATCCTGGCTGCTAACCGGGTAATAAGCGAGTAAACCGGCTTCGTTGCCTACCAGAGTACAGTTCATTTTTCCGTTGATCTCGGCAGCCGTGCGGGCAAGGTTCCAGATGCGGATCTCATCCATGCTGCCGGCAAAATTCTGCCCCCCACAAACAATATTCCCGATGGTCATTTTCGCCGGATTGTCAAAATCCTGACTGGAAAATGCGGTCAGGTCCGAAACACCATCAAGGTAAAAACGAAGGCTTGTGCCGTTGCGGACAAACGCGATATGATGCCAGTTGCCATTTGCCAATGTGTTGGTTGAACCGACAACATTCAGATAATTACTGCAAGTGTTTGAGGCAGAAAACTCTGCCCTTAAGCGCCCGTTGTCAATGAAAAAATTCCAAAAATTATCGCAGTTGCAGATCGCTCGTTTGCCGATGAGTGCGCAGTTGTTGGCCGTCGTTTGCGCCCACATTTCGATCGTAAAATTGCCCGTGCCGAAGTTGCCAAGCGTCGCGTCTTGTATTTCAACCTGATCGTCGGAGCCGTCCAGTTGCAAGGCGTTGGCTTTCACGATGGGTGTCCCATTGGTTTCTATATTGAAATCGGCATTGGAAACATCGAAAAAGATATTGCCCACCGCCTCTATTTTGATCCGGGATTTATTGGAGCAGATTCCGGTGGGCAGGGTTACGGTTTCGGAGCCGTCATTCGGCGTGTTTGCCGCCAAAACGTAGGCATAGTTGTAGCCTCCATCTAGCGAGAGGCTGATCTTTACAAATTGGCAGTTGACGATGGCATTATCCGTATTGGCCACTTCCCACGCTATAGCGTGGCTGCTGCCCGCTTGCCAGCTGACACAGGTGTTTGGGGAGGTAACCAGAAAAGGCCCAGCCGAGCCATCCACTTCAAAACTGACTTGCTGATGCGTTGTGCCCCCTGCGCCCGGATGGTTGTCGCGGACGTACATTCGGTATTTGATGTTGCGGGAGTAGGTCGGGAGGCGTTCGTTCACCGACGAAGTGTTTGATAAAATATCAGCAAGTTGCGGAATGCTGCGGCGCGGGCTTGTGGAAGGATTGAAAATCCGCGCGATCGGCACATTGCCGTCGGCGGGTGTCGGGGGTGTTTGGATGGAAATATTGGACGCTGTAAAATCAATGTTTCGGATGTTGACCTGTTCCCAGGAGTAGCTCAGGTCGTCTCCGTCAGGGTCGCTTGCGGCGCCCACGAGTTCGAAAGGCGTTGATATCGGGATGTAAAAACCGTCTGCCGGCACGCTCGACGTAGGGATATGATTGCCCGTCTCGAGCGTTTTATAGCAAGTTTGGGCGTTGATGTAGTTGGTCATTTCGATTTGCGAATAGACCCCGAAGTACCGCTCGTCGCCGACGGGCAGGATGTTGTCTATACCGCAGATATTGGCATAAGACATGATTGATGTGCCGGAGCCGTACTCGTTGGTGCCGAATTGCCCATTGTTGGAGGGTCCGCAACTTGTCCAGGTATGGTTCGCGTCGAATTGATGTCCGATTTCGTGGGCGGTGACCCTCAGGCTCCAAAATGCGCTAAAGTTGTACGCCTTGTAGTCGCCACAAATCACCGGTTTGCCAGCCGCACAACAAGCGCCCGTGACGAAGATCAGGCCCAAGTCAAACCCATCCTGGCCGATAAGTTGATCCGTAACAGCAAGGTTTTCGTTGGCCGCTTCGCCACCCCCTAAAGCCGTGAAAGGGTCGTTGGCGCTACTTGTGAAAATGATGTTATCCTCCTTGACGGGCAGGACAAACCGAACGGACAAATCGCGTTCAAAGATCACATTCAATTGACCTAAAAAGGCGACTAAAGCGGAAAGCGCCTGTGCTTTGGTCGTCCAGCCATAGCCTTCGGAAAGTTTGCCTGGGATCGTCATGGCCAGTCTGAAAACGCGCAGCACGTCGCCCGTTTCGTTCGGGCCAGGCATCCCGTTTTTATGTGCTGCATCTGATGGATGTGTCGAGCCTTCCCACATACAATTGAAGGGTTGTTGCATGGAGGGGTCCTCTTTCCCCCAATAACTGAGGTAAATGGAGGCGGAGTTTTTCAAGGCTTTGCGGATATACACCTCCTGCCCAAACTGCTGTGAGGTAAAAAATGCCCCAAACTCATCAGGGCTTACCGACATGCGCCCGCCTGCGAAGGGATCATCAACACCTTTCAAAAGGTAAGTTTTAATATCCGGGAATTTTGCCGCCAGTTCGGGTTCCATCAGAGGGCTTTCCCAGATTTTAAATTTTTGAAAACTGCCATCCGGAAGCGGCAAATCAATGATCGTGGTTGCGCTATGGGTGTCGCCAAATTCCTTTTGGGCGGTTTTGCCGAGGCTTTGCATGGTCGCCACGTCGAGTTGCAGGAGGACGCCTTTATCCAATTCTGGCAGATCGGGGGTATGCGCTGTTTTTGCCAGGTTTTTGTCGAGCGGGGCTGGCGACCAAAGATTTGTTTGGGCTTGCATACGCGCTGTGAAAAGCAAGGCAGCAAAGAGGAACGTGATTTTGGAGATTGAACTTTTTTGTAAAAATTCAACAGTACGCAAACTGGGAGACAGGCGGGTAAATTTCATAGAGCGGGAAAAGGTGGACGATGGGTTCTATTTCTATTTCTTGGGCAAAGATGTTTCATTTGGTTGTACAAAGAAATTTTTTCTGCTCCATGGTCTGCTGGCTAATAGATCCAGTAGTGTATCTCAAGCCTTGTACCCGCTATTGCGCATTCCCCCATCCTGTCAGTACCAAAAGCCTCACGTTGGCATGTCTTGACCGCCTATTTTCCCTCCCACTCCACCCGCACCATGATCTCATTCTTCCTGCCAAACAGCTGGAACGGTGGGTTGTAACCCAGATAGCGGAAGTTGCCGGTGTACGCGATGGAATGCGCTTCCAATGCCTTGCGCAGTTTTTCAGAATAGCGGCGGATTTTCCGGTCTGAAGCAAATCCGCCAAAGCGAAGCACCGCCACGTACTCTGCCGGAGCCGTTTTGATCGAAACCTCCGCATTATTGGGCTTTGGCAGCAAGCCCTTGTTGTATTTGGAAGGCATCACGAAGCTCATGGACGAAACAGAATCCGTCATTTCCATGTGCACTGGAGCGGTCATGGCGATCTGCTGTTTTTGTTCGTTTCCGCCAAAAATATAACCGGCCAGTTTCCGGAACCCGGAATTGCCTAAGTCCTTGTAGGAGTTGGCCTGCGATGTGATGGTCGCCATCGTTGCTTCCGGGTAATACCGGATATCGAATTCTTTTTCGCGCTTCAGACGCTGGAAGGGCTGGACTTCGGTTCCTTTGCTGGAAAACAGGGCGCAAACGAGGATCGTCAGGAGGCTTATGAAGAGGATTGAAAGGAGGAGGGGTTTCATGATAATGAGTGAAAAAGGTGAATTTTGGGGTAAGAACAGGGCAGGGGGGAGATTGTTTTTGGTGCGGTCGCTTGGGTCGGTAGGAGTGCCGGCGAATGCTACGCTCATTTGAGCCACGAGGAAAAGAAGGGTCGAGCGTTTTGTGATGATTGACATGACTAGTAATTTTTTTAAGGGAAGAATTTTTTTTGAATGTTTCTTTGCATTTTCTGATGATACAAAGGTGGGGGCATCACATACGCCTCACATAGGACAAATGCATCGGTGCATCTTTAAAATAACACTTTATATGGAATTTAACCAAGGAAAAAAGATGAATGTCATTATCTTCCTCAGCGACCAGGAAAGGGCCACCCAGCATTTCCCGGAAAATTGGGAGAAGGATAATCTTCCTGGCTTGATGCGTTTGAAAAACAAGGGGCTGACTTTCAATAATGCCTTCACCAACTCCTGCATGTGCTCCCCGGCCCGCTCCACTTTTATGACAGGTTTTTTACCGGCTCAGCATGGTGTCAAGTATACCCTTGAGAAGGGCATGACTAATCCGGACAAAAATCCTCAGGCCGAACTTCCGCTTCCCCCAAATTCGTCGAGGGGTACGGATGGTATCAAACTGGATAACATCGCGACTGTGATGTCCGCCGCGGGTTATAACGTGGTTTACAAAGGAAAGTGGCATTGCAGCAAGCCACATAATGACAGTAATGGTAACTGGACTCCCCAAGATTTAAGTGATTACGGCTTTTCCCGTTGGAATCCAAAGGACGCTGGTGCGGATCAAACATTGAATGAAGCCGGAGGCCCTCGCCCAGGAAATGATTCTATAGGCTTTGAAGCATTTCAAAATGATGCACGGTTTATGACCGATGAGGGAAAAATGGAGGATGGAAAAGAAGGTGTGCTGGCATACCTGAAATACCTGAAATCAGACGAAGCAAAACAAGATGACCGGCCGTTCTGCCTGATCATCTCACTGGTCAACCCGCATGATGTCCTTTTCTATATGAATGATACTTTTGAAAAAGCGGGTTATAACGATGATTGGTTGCTGGGAGACATTAAGACTCCCTTCACCATGAACGAATGTCTGGACACCAAGCCTAATGTGCAGAAAAAACTTTTGAAATTGTTAAATTTGGGGTTGGGAAATCTTGAGCCAACCAGAGGGTCAGATGATCCGGATTTTAAAAAGCGGAGCTACATCAATTTCTACGCCAACCTGATCAAGGCATCAGATCAGTATCTTGTTAACGTTCTGGATAGTCTCGGCGAAGCACTACTTAATGAAACCCTTATTATTCGCACCACCGATCACGGTGAGATGGGCCTTGCCCACGGTGGACTGCGGCAAAAGAACTTCAATTTTTATGAAGAGTCGATTCGGGTGCCACTGGTATTCTCGAATCCCGTCCTTTTTGAAAACCCTAAAACATCGGATGCGCTTGTATCTCATGTTGACTTCCTGCCTACGCTTGCGAATCTTTTTTTGTCCCCAGAATCAGCATTGCTCAACACGAACTGGCAGGGAATCAATTACTCCAAGGTGATAACAGGCGAGTCGGAAGAGCCGGTACAGGATTATATTGTATTCACCTACGACGATTTTCAATCGGGCCAGAAAAAAGGACCCTATCCAGGACCGCCAAACTATATTGTAAGCATCCGAGAGAAGCAGTACAAGTTTGCTGAATACTACGATGCCAGTGCTCCGGGAAAAATCTTTGATAGAAGAGCTAAGTCCCAATTTGAGATGTATGACCTGCTAAATGATCCTAGTGAGACCATTAATCTGGCGTATAAGGTCAATAGACTGACCGAGGAGCAAAAAAAGGAATATGACCGGCTCAAGAAAAAACTGGAAGAAGTAAAGACATCCCTTAAAATCATTACCAAGTGATTGATAAATCTCTATGCCGGAGTTGCTGAAATAGTCGCGCTGGAATTGCCGAGGTTGCCGAACACCATCGCCTGCACGTTCACGGCCGTACACCAAGATTCCGGGATATCGTTCAACTCGCGGTACACCCGCGCGCGGTTGTTGTTCCAGCTTTCGAACACCGCCAACACGGATAATAGGGTGTAGTTTAAACCGAATAATTTTGGTGTAAATCTACCCGGTGCTCGAAGCCCGAAAAGATGTCGGAAATCATCAAGGGGGGTGAATAATATCACCCAGCAGTCTGTCGTGACGCAGAGAAAACTCCTAGCCTCCAATCTTTTCTCAAAATGTTA
>JANMME010000745.1:0-8295 GCA_031373015.1 Saprospiraceae bacterium | reverse complement strand
GTGCGCTCTACTGAGTGCGTGCACTTACAGGCACTCAAAAGGGCAAATACTCGGGGTACGCGCACTTGATGCGGACGGGTCTCGTCAAGATGACAAGGCTGGGGATTGGTGTTTAAATCAAACCAAATTATCGCACAAGACCGGAGTGTACATCTCGCCCTTTGGAAGTGACTCTTCTGCCGAAAATCTCTGGTTGTTACCTGAATTCTACCCAACATTTCTAATTCTCTACTCACTGCGTAGAGAATTGACATTGACACGCCGACCCTTGAAAAAGGTGTTAGTTTTCAAGGCTAAATTGTAGTTAGGGGATACATCCAAGGCCATAAATCTTTTGAAATTCTCCACGCAGTGAGTGGAGAATATAACTGAGCGATTGGAGTTTTCCAACTAACAAATCCATCTAAAAGGCCTTATATGCTCTTAAAATATTGTCCTATCCCGACGGGTTATCCGCAAAGAACCAGCCCGCTTTGAAGAACGCCAATAACCCTTTCCCCAAAACGACATTTGGTTGACAGGTCAAATTCCTCATCTTTTCGGAATAAACAACTGCTCCTTCCGCAAGAACGTGTAAATGCGTACCTTTGCGCCTCGTTATGCTATCTCTCTCCAACATATACATCCAATACGGCGACCGCATTCTGCTGGATCGCGTGAATTTTGTGCTCAAACCCGGCGAGCGCGTGGGACTCGTGGGCCGCAATGGCGCAGGCAAATCCACGCTGCTCAAAATCATCGCCCAGGAAATGTCGCCCCAAGAAGGCGAAGTCGTGGTGCCCAGTCACTTCACGCTCGGCTACCTGCACCAGGACATGCTCATGCCCAAAGGCAAGACGGTGATTGACGAGGCAATGACGGCTTTTTCTGAAATCCTGGAACTCGAAAAAGAACTCCACCGCGTCAGCGACGAACTAGCTGTGCGCGAGGATTATGAATCAGATGATTACCACAAACTCATCGAACAGATGGGCGACATCACCGAACACCTGCACCACTTGGGCGGCGCCACCAGCGAAGCCGATGCGGAAAGAGTGCTCGGGGGACTTGGTTTTCAATCGTCTGACATGAAGCGCCTAACCGACGAATTCAGCGGAGGTTGGCAAATGCGCATCGAGTTGGCCAAAATGCTGCTCCGCCAACCCGACCTGCTCTTGCTCGACGAGCCGACGAACCACCTTGACATTGAGAGTATTCTTTGGCTCGAAAACTGGCTGTTCAACTACTCCGGAATGGTCATTGTGATCAGCCACGACCGGCGTTTCCTCGACAACGTGACCAACCGAACCGCAGAGATCGTGCTCGGAAAAATCCACGACTACAAAGCGGCCTATTCCAGATACGTTGAACTCAGCACTGACCGCCGCGAATTGGCACAGAATGCCTACGAAAACCAGCAGCGCCTCATCGCCGACCGCGAACGTACCATCAACCGATTCATGGCAAAAGCCACGAAGACCAAAATGGCGCAGTCCATGCAAAAGCAATTGGACAAAATGGAGCGCATCGAGATAGACGACCAGGACACCTCCACCATGAAGCTCCGTTTCCCCGACGCTCCGCGAAGCGGTGAGGTGACGGCCAAAGTGGAACACCTGACCAAGCGTTACGGTTCTATAAAAGTATTGGAAAACGTTGACTTTCAAATGCTTCGCGGAGAGCGTGTAGCCTTTGTAGGCCAAAACGGCCAAGGCAAAACTACCCTTGCCAAAATCCTTGTGGGACAAGAGCCTGCCACCTCGGGCAAAGCCTCACTCGGCCACAACGTGATCGTGGGCTATTACGCCCAAAACCAGGCCGAAACCCTCGACCCCAAACTCACCCTGCTGCAAACCCTGGAGGGAAACTGCCCCGAAGAAATGCGCACCAGGGTTCGCAGTATCCTTGGCGCCTTTCTTTTTAGCGGTAAAGATGTGGACAAAAAAGTAGCAGCCCTTTCCGGTGGCGAGCGGGCTCGCTTGGCTTTGGCCAGTATGCTGCTTCGCCCCTTCAACCTGCTGCTGCTCGATGAGCCGACCAACCACTTGGACATGCTCTCGAAAGACGTGCTGAAACAAGCCCTCTCAGAGTACAACGGTACACTGCTCATCGTCAGCCACGACCGGGAATTTTTGTCGGGACTTACTGACCGGACTATCGAATTCCGCGACGGTCATTTGAAAGAATACCTCGGCGACGTGAATTATTTCCTCGAAAAGCGCCAGTTGGACAACATGCGCGAGGTGGAGAAGCGAACGGCAACTAACAATCAACAACCGGCGGTCAATGGGGTGGTTGCCAGAAGTGACACTTTTTTGAAAAGTGCCACTTCTATTTCGCCCGAAGAAAAAAAGCAACTCGAGCGCGCCGTGCAAAAACAGGAAAGGCGCATCTCTGAACTAGAAGCCGAGATCGGAAAATGGGAACAGAAATTGGCTGCTCCGGATTTTTACAGCAAGCCAGGCGCCAATGCCGATTTGAAGAAATACGGCGATCTGAAGGCCGAATTGGCCAAGGTGTATGGGGAGTGGGAAGCGGCGGTGGAAAAGATGGGGTGAAATAGTTACCTTTGTACAAAAGAAATATTATGGGTGCTCCCGAACTGAAATTTTCCATCCATCAATTGTTAGATGAAACCGAAGACCCTGAAGTGCTGGCACTCGTGTACGCACTTCTGAAAAAATTTGCCCTACTTGGTACTGACGACAATGTGGTGGGATACGAAGCCGATGGCACACCTATTTCGGATGATAAATTTGTCAGTAGCATATTGGCTTCTAGCCAAGAGGCCAAGTCCGGTAATGTCCTTACTCATGAGGAAATGAAAACCTTGCTAGGACTCCATGTATGAAGAATATGACATCGGTTGGAGCAACCATGTTTGGAATTACAAAATTATCTACGAATTCACGGGGAATCAGATCATCGTGCATCGGATTATCCACAGCAAGCGTGATATGAAGCGAGCCTTGAGGGGGATTCGATAAAACCAGGAAAATCTTGAGGTCACAATTTGTGACCTCAAGTTGGGGAGGCTCTCGCTACCCTCCCTTTGCTTTTACCGAGCATGGTGTTGCAATGCTATCGAGCGTCTTGAACAGCGAGCGTTCCGTTCAAATAAACATCGCCATTGTTCGAGCTTTCATTGCCTTGCGTCAATACGCTCTTTCGTTTTCGGAATTGGCCTCAAAAGTGGGCGAATTAGAAAAAGAACTTGCCGATGTGAACGAAGTGCTGCATTGGCTCGGCCAAGAAAACCAGGCTCGATCTGACGAAATTGCTGGTCTTCAAACAACACCCAAGGACTGGGAGACCCGCCGCCCCATTGGCTTCTAAAAAGAATAACCACTACTACGGTCGCGCCGTCTTTTCCCCCTTTTTATTCTTCAACTTTTCGTTCAAAAACTTCGTCATCAACGTGTACAAGTGCATCTTGGCATTGTCGCCGCTAATGCCGTGGTTGCGGTTGGGATAGATCATGGTATCGAACTGTTTGTTCTTGGCAATCAGTTCATTGGCCATTTCTGCCGTGTTTTGGAAATGCACGTTGTCGTCGGCTAAGCCATGCACAAGCAGATAGTTTCCTTTGAGCATTTCCGCAAAATTGGTCGGTGAATTTTCCTCGTAACCCGCCTCGTTTTCCTCGTGGGTTTGCATGTAGCGTTCGGTATAGACCGAATCGTACCATTTCCAATTCGTGACAGGTGCCACAGCAATGGCTGCCTTAAAAACATCGCTGCCTTTCAGGATACAATTGGTGCTCATATAGCCGCCATAACTCCAGCCAAAAATGCCAATGCGGGCTGGGTCCACGAAATCCAGGGTGCCAAGATGTTTGGCGGCCTCCACTTGATCTATTTCTTCGTAGTGGCCTAACTGCTTGTAAGTCATCTTTTTAAACGCCTCGCCGCGGGCGCCCGTGCCACGGTTGTCCACGCAGGCCACCACGTATCCTTGTTGCGCGAGCATTTGGAACCACCAATAATTGGAGCCTTTCCAGGCATCGGTTACTTGCTGGCTGCCCGGGCCACCATACACGAACATGAGCACGGGAAGTTTTTGATTTTGAAATTCTGACGCGGTTGGTTTTATCATCCAGCCATTGAGATCAACATTTTCCGAGGTTTTGAAATCAAAGAACTCGACCGGAATGGCACCGTACTCGGTCTGCTTTCCGCGCAGGTCAGCGTTTTGTTCCAGACTGCGCAGCACTTTCCCTTTCCGGTCGCACACAGCGTATTGGGGTGGGGTGTTCGCGGTGGAAAAGTTGTGCACAAAATAGTCGAACGTACTGCTCCATTGTGCGCTGTTCGTGCCTTCGGGCTTGTTGATCTTTTTAGGCTTCTTGCCTTTTAAATTCGTTTCAAAAAGTTCGCGCGCCATCGGCGTTTTGCTGGCAGCCTGGAAATACACCTTGCCGTTTTTCTCGTCAATGCCGTAGAATGCCGTCACATCCCAGTTGCCCTTCGTCAAGGCAGCCATTTCCCGGCCATTCATGTCGTATTTGTACAGATGATTGAATCCGCTTTTCTCGCTTTGCATCACAAATCCAGAGCCATCGGACAGGAATGTAACATCATGTAAATCAAGGTAGTATTTGCTTTTTTCTTCCTGCAAAATGGAGCAAGTACCTGTGGCAGGATCGGCCAAAAGCAAGCGCTGGGTATTTTGGTGGCGGTTCATCCAGGTGAGACAAAGTTTGCCACTGGGCGTCCACGCGATGCGGGGCAGGTAATCATCCAGACGGCCTTCTTTGCGCTCGCGATCCGGGATCTTGACCTCCAGGGTATTGTCGCTGCTGAGCTCATAAATGTGCGCCGTAACAATCGAGTTTTTCTCGCCCACCTTGGGGTATTTGAAGGTGACGGGTTCGGGGTACATACCGCCGCGATACATGTCCATGGTCATTTCCGGCACTTCGCTTTCATCAAAACGGAAAAAGGCGATGCGTTGTCCATCGGGACTCCATTGGAAAGCCCGCACGAGTTCGAATTCCTCCTCATAAACCCAATCGGAAGCGCCATTGATGATGGCATTTTGCCTGCCATCTTCGGTGACGCGGGTGATTTTCCCTGAGGCCAAGTCCTTGAAATACAGGTCGTTCTTTAGAACAAAAGCCACCTTCGAGCCGTCGGGCGAAAAGGTTGCGTAGCGTTGTTTGGCGGCAGTGGAGCCGTCCTTGATGTACACTACATTTTCCTGAAATAGCCGGGAAAGGTTTTTAGTTTTTTGGTCAAAGACAAAAAAATCAGCCTCGGTACTCCACCGAAAAAGGGGGGTCGTGTTGGTGTTCAGCAAAATTTTGGATTCGTCGGCGCTGAACGAATAGCCATCGAAGGCGCCTTTCCAGGCCGGGTTGTCAGACGTTACGGTGGCGGCGTCGAATATGGTGCCGGAGCGTTCGCCCGTGCGCAGGTCGTATTGCATGATGGTCGTTCCTTCCAGACGTGTGAAGTGTACCCCGTCTTTCTGGAAGTTGAAGCCGGGTATGCCTTTGGAAGTGAACGTGCCTTTTTGCCAGATGTCTTCGAGGGTGATGGGCTTGGGTGCAATGCCCGCCTGCGCCTCCGCCTCTGTTAAAACTACGGCGGATAAAAAGGCTACGGCGGGTAAAAGCCTGAGCGGAAGTAAGAGCCAAAACAACCGCGGAAGTATTGAACGACGCATATAAATTAGGTTTTGTCAGGCCAAAAATAGGGCATTGGCGGTGCTTCATGGGGGTTGCCGACCAAGGAGGGTAAAATGTGGGTGAACAACGCCACAAGTTGCTTAAGTACCGATTTATCCCAACACCTCGGCAGCAATCACGAACGAAAAACAAAGACATTTGTCCCCCAGGCATTTCCGTTGCGGTCTTTAACCTGAATTAGATAAAGGCTATTTAGCGCGTCTGGTATTTCCAGCCTGACAGGCGCTTTGTCGGTCATTATTTCTTTGTGCAAAACCAATTCACCTTGGGTACTGTAAATATTAATTTCGAGCGGGAAATTCATGGCAGTTAGAAATTGCAAATCAAATTGTCCGGAGTTTGGATTGGGAAAAATGCGACACCCGAATGCTGCCTGAACTTCTTTGGTTGAAGACAGCACGGTGAGTTGCATGTGAACAATGCTGTCGCAGCCTATTATTGTGGAAAAAGTATCGGTAAACAGCCCTGTTTCCCAATAAGCCTGTCCAGCCCACCATACTGAATCTCCAGTGCAAATGCTTTGCTCGAAGCTCGTTTCAAAATTGATGGGTGGGTGACAAATGGTAATGGAGAGGATGCTGTCGCAACCCAACCAGGAGTTCAAGGTGTCTTTGTAGCTGCCCGGCATGGTGTAGGCTTTCCCGGAAATCCAAACGATACCTCCGTTACATATTTGTTCGTTGATATTGGTCACGATCGTTCGCCATTTTAGATTCGTAAAAACGATACTGTCGCAGCCCAGCCAGGTGCTGAATGTATCGGCATAATTACCGGGACTTGAATAAACCGAGGCGCCTACTTGTACTTGCTGTCCCGGACAAATCATTTGATTAGACGTTTTGCTTTTATTATTCCAGGTCAAATTGGTCGTTATAATACTGTCACAACCAAGGTATGAGCTCAACGTGTCCCTGTAAACGCCAGGAACAGTGTACACCGAATTGGCCACTTGAAAGGAAGCGCCAGGGCAAATTTTTGGGCTGAGATATTTAGTTTTTATGCTCCAATTTACATAATACCTGACGATACTATCACATCCAAACACAGAACTCAGTGTGTCTGAAAAAGAAGTTGGTCCGGTGATAGTATGCCCGTTTACCTGCAAAGTATCTCCATTACACAAGTATAAACTTTTTGTAAGGGAATAATAATCAGTAATACTAAGTCGAACAACACTGTCACATCCCTTCCAGGTTTCAAGATAAATATTATAATTACCGGGGTTGGAATACGGCGTGTTGCCAACCACTATGCTTTGTCCAGGGCAAAGCCTTACTGTTATGCTGGTGGTTTTATCCCCCCATTCAACAATGGTTTTCTGAATAATATCGCAGTTGCCTGGCCCGGGTATTGTGTCATAATAAGTACCCGGAGCGTCGTAAATGCTGTTTCCGACCATCACAGGGTAACCGGGACAGATATCCATTATTTGTGTTTGCCTGGAATATGTTTTGACGAGTGTAAGGTAAAATACGCTGTCGAACCCGGCACAACTGTAAAAAGTGTCGCAAATAATAGCCGGAGCCGTATAAATCTGTCCGTTGTAGGTATAAGTCGGGTTCTCGCAAAGATTCACATTTTGGTACTCAATGGCCTTTTTCCAATGGATGGAAGTTGTCACAATACTGTCGCAACCGTGTTCCGAAACCAGCGTGTCTATGTAAGTTCCCGGCGCATCATGGCTTAACACACCATTTTGGATCACCTGCCCCGGGTTGATCGTAAAATTGAAAAAAGCAATTGGGTTGTACCAATTCAATGTGGTGTAAACAAGGCTGTCGCAACCCGATACTGCCGTGAACAGCTCGGTATACCTGCCGGGCTCTGTGTAAACAGAACTGCCAATCAGGTAACTGTCTCCTTTACAGATATTTATTGTTTGGTATTTGGTTATTGTCTTGAAATAAATCTGGGTAGTAATAATGGTATCACAGCCCGTAACAGTGGAAATAGTGTCCAGTGTTTTAGTGGGTTGTGTGAATACCTGATTGTTCACCGTCACCGAGTCGCCCGGACAAATATAAAAAGTCAAATACCGGTTGTAATAAGTAGGTTTAAGGGTCGAGACAAGGATACTATCACAACCCAGATAACTACTCAAGGTATCCAAATAAATGCCTGATTGAGTATATGTATGATTGTTGACCTGCAAAGGAGGTTTGTTGCAAATGCTATAATTTTGGGTATATGTTTCAGGCTTTTCTACAAGATTTACCCTAAGCACGCTGTCGCAGTAACCGGGAAGGGAATAATGAAAAATCAGCACTTCAGAATTGCTGTAAGTCAGGCCATTGTAGGAAATTGAATCGCCGTGACAGAACTCAATATTCAATTGCTTTTCTACACGCGGCAATACGGTCAGGTTAATGGTCACTATACTATCGCAACCAGTAATGGTGGACAATTTGAATTCGTTAGTACCTGGCTCGCAATATTGCCCATAAATACTGAAGTAGTTAGCCGGACAGAGGGTGGTATCAATTTGTGTGTAAACGGTTTGACAAAGATTACGGACGCCATAGTAAATGCTGGTATCTCCCGTAATACTAGCCAACGTGTCGTAAGGACAGATGGCCCACTCACCCGGAGGACTCATCAAATGAATGCCGTAATCAGCATTTTCCACC
>JANMME010000724.1:0-3339 GCA_031373015.1 Saprospiraceae bacterium | reverse complement strand
CGCCTATTCCACCTCCGTCACCTTCAACATATTGGTCTGCAAGCGGCGGCCCATAGGCATGGAACCTGTATTGATTATGGTATCCCCTGGTTTGACAAACCCACTTTCTTTGAGGATGTCGGTGCAGTCTTGAATGGTCTCGTCGGTAGTGGTAAAGCGGTTGTAGTAAAAGCATTGCACCCCCCACAAAAGATTGAAAGCGCCGAGTTTGACGTGCTGGTCGCTAAAGATGAAAATTTGCGACTTGGGTCTGAAACTGCTGATTTTGAAAGCTGTATAGCCTGAGGAGGTATGCCCAACAATGCCTTTTGCACCGATTTCTTCTGCTACGTTGCAAGCGCTAAAACAGATCACATCGGAGTGGTAGAGCATGAATTGGGGGGCTGGAATAGGGCGGCGGTTGTTTATCTGGGGCCAATACTGTTTTTCGGCTTCCCCGATAATTTTAGTCATGTAATCAATGACGAGTTTGGGGTATTTGCCCACGGAGGTCTCGCCACTGAGCATCACGGCATCGGCGCCATCCAGCACTGCGTTGGCCACATCCGTCACTTCTGCCCGGGTGGGTGAGGGGTTGTTTATCATGCTATCCATCATTTGTGTAGCAACGATCACTGGCCTTGCATACTGCATACACATGTGAATGATGTCCTTTTGGGTCATGGGCAATTTTTCAATGGGCATTTCTACGCCCAAATCACCACGGGCCACCATGATCCCATTGCAAGCGCGGATGATCTCACGGAGGTTTTTGATTGCTTCCGGTTTTTCTATTTTTGCCATGACCTTGGCTTGATGTCCAGCCTTTTCTATGGCTTCTTTCACCGGGTCGAGGTCCGAGGCACGGCGTACAAAAGAAAGCGCAATCCAGTTGACATCCTGTGTTAGGATGAAAATTAGGTCTTCTTTATCTTTTTCAGTAAGGGCTGGAAGCTTGACGTTTGTATCGGGAAGGTTCACCCCTTTATTGCTGCTGAGCACTCCAGCATGAAGCGTTTTTAGGCGTACAATGTCTTTTTTATTGGTTTCGGCCACTTCAAAAATCAATTTGCCATCGTCCATCAAGATGCGCTCCCCCACTTCGCAGTCTTCAGCAAATTGATCATAAGACATGTAAATATTATCTTGCGTTCCCTCAGCATTTTCGTCGTTGGTAATGGTAATAATATCACCTTCTGCTAAGTGAAGGGCATTATCTTTGATTTTACCGACTCGGAGTTTAGGGCCTTGCAAGTCGGCCAGGATACCAATATGAAGTTTATGCTCTGAATTAATGGCCTGTATACGCTCGATAACCTGCAAATGGTCAGCATGGCTTCCATGGCTAAAATTGAGGCGAAATACATCCACCCCTGCCTGAATGAGTTCAAGGAGCTTTTCAGGAGAGCTGCAGGCTGGTCCAACTGTGGCGACTATTTTAGTAAATTGCGACCCATCTTTGCGCAAAGGGGATTTGTTTTTTTCAAGCAATGCTGCCGCTTCCGAAAGTGTCATTCCTTTTTTTATTTTTAAGTGTAAAACTTACAATAAGCTAAACGCCGCAAAAATAGCAATAGCCAGGCAGTTTGCAGCCTGTCAAAAAAATAAGCGCGAAATGTTTGATAAACCTGCCAGTTGGCGTTTCTTTGCAGCCTGAAAAATAGACTTTTTTTCACCAACAAGTTTTGAAAAACATGGCAAACGACGTAGCCGACCGCGTAAAAAAAATCATCATTGAAAAATTGGGCGTTGAAAAAGAAGAGGTGACCCTTGAGGCCAGCTTCATCAACGACCTCGGTGCCGACTCGCTCGATACCGTTGAACTCATCATGGAATTTGAAAAAGAATTCAATGTGTCAATTCCTGACGAGCAAGCAGAAGGCATCCAAACAGTGGGTCAAGCGATCACCTATTTGGAAGAAAATGTTCCTGCTTGATTTTTAAAGGGTTGGCTTGTTGAAGTCCGCTCCTTCTTGCAAAAAGCGGTTCAAAGCAGTATTGCTTTGAACCGCTTTTGTTTCGCAACAAGAATTTAGGCGAATTCCGCATCCAAAGCTTCTACGGCGCCTTCGAGGAAGGCTGGAATCAAGGTCTCAAAAGTCCTTTGTATTTTCTGTGGGTTAGCCAGGTCTCGTATCATACGATCGTAACGGGAAGCTCCATGCTCTTCCACGATTGATTTTTTGCGCTCTTCTTCCATAAAGTATTGCAGTAGCCCCGCTGGGTCGGCTTCTGGATGAAATTGTGTACCAATCATCTCAGGACTAAACCTGACTGCCATGATTGCACGCTCAAAATGGACATGTGGTCGCAGTTTTTCGAGGCACAATATCTCGGCGCCCATGTCTTTAAGCCTTTTATGTTGTGGGCTTATGACTTGATAGCGCCGAAAATCCGCGATATAAAACGGATCAGGCAGCGCCTCAAAAAATATCTCTGCCTTCCCCGCATGGGTTTTATAGACCGGATAGGTACCAAACGACATTTTGTAGCGCTGGGTCACTTCGCCGAGGCCAAAATGATAGCAAGCCATTTGAAATGAATGACAGATAAAAAAGCAATGCTTTTTTTCACCCAAAGGCAACCGATTGTGTTGCCACAGCTCTTCTATGAGCTGAAAAAAAGGCTCTTGCCACTTTCCCCCACTTTCAAGAGGGTCGCCCGGACCACCTGAAAATAAATAAATATTGTAAGAAAGGTCGGGGACTTCGCATTTGGCACGTACGTCGAAACGGTCAAATTCCAGTACTTCGGCATAATGGCCCAAGATACTTTCCAGCATCGGTATGCCCCGATTCTGTTCGCCGTTGTACATATCCAAAAGAGCAGCACGGAGCATTTTAAAGGTGGTAAATGGTGAACAATCTGTGTGTGGTCTTTGTCTTTTGGAATCTAAGGAACGCGGTCCTCAACCGCCCATTCATCACGCAAAATAAATAAAAAATGTCCCTCGTACAAGAATTCAACGATTACCGCTCACGTATGAACGAGCGAATTCTGGCACATGACAACAAAGTAATCAAACGCTTCTGGAGCCTCGACAACCAAACTTACCAAGAGGGCGCGCTTGACACGCGTACCAAAGAATTGCTCGGCTTGGTAGCCTCCATGGTGCTGCGCTGCGACGATTGCATCAAATACCATCTCGGCAAATGCCACGAATTGGGTGTGACAACCGATCAGATTTTTGAGGTTTTTGCTGTAGCCAATTTGGTCGGTGGTTCTATTTGTATCCCACATACCCGCCGGGCGGTGGAGTATTGGGAGGAACTAGCCGGGGTTTGAGTTGGCAGATGGAACACGGATGACACGGATGCGGCACAGATCTGTTTTGCTATAGGATGAATAAAATCCGTGTCT
>JANMME010000723.1:0-1939 GCA_031373015.1 Saprospiraceae bacterium | reverse complement strand
GGCATCGTGCTGTCGAATTCATTCTGCCGGACAGATATTCGGCTCAGGTTATCGTATTGAAGTGGAGCAATGAGTAAACGCATGGGTCAATAATTTAAAATTCGGATAACTGGTTAGGATGGAACACGGATGACACAGATTAGACACGGATTTTTTGCATTCATCCAGAAATCCGTGTCTAATCAGTGTCATCCGTGTTCCATCCTAACCAGTTACAAATTCGGATACAAAAAAACAAGCATTTTTAGTTTTAAAAAACTGATTACCAGTTAATTGTAATATTAATCGTTGCTAAACGGTTGCATATCCGATTACAAACGTTTAACTTTGAAGGCAAATGGTATCACCTCGTGTACGACTACGCCTGGATGGAATTTTCTACACAGCAGATCTTGGTTGTTCGGAAATCTTGAGACCCTCTCCGACTTTTGATACAGCGCCAATTATTTTGTTCCCGAGCCCTTAACTGACAAATGCTTATGCTTAAATTTTCTTACCCTATGACAAAGCGCACTCCTTCTCGCTACTTCTTTTCTTCGGCTAAATTATGGACACCCATCGCCCTGATTTTCACCACCTTATCCCTTTTCGCCCAAAATCCCAGTCTCTACTTCCCGCCCAAAACCGGCACTGCCTGGCAAGCCACGTCCCCCGCAAGCCTCGGCTTTTGCCAAGAAAGGATTGACAGCCTATACCAGTTTTTAGAGGACAAAAACACCAAATCCTTCCTCCTTTTGAAAGACGGCAAGATCGTGCTGGAGAAATACTTTGGAACGTTTGTCCAAGACTCCGTTTGGTACTGGGCTTCAACAGGCAAGTCGCTCTCGGCTTTTCTGGTCGGACAGGCGCAGGAGGAAGGTATCCTGGACATCCACAATAAAACCAGCCAATTTCTGGGCGAAGGCTGGACCTCAGCGCCACTCGACAAGGAAAACCTCATCACCATCCGCCACCAACTGACCATGACCAACGGATTGAATGATGCCGTGCCCGACGACAATTGTACTGATCCCGCCTGCCTGACGTACAAGGCGGATGCAGGCACCCGCTGGGCATATCACAATGCACCTTATCACCTGATTCATGGCGTGCTCGAAGAAGCGAGTGGGCTGACGCTCAATCAGTTCACCAAAACACGGTTATTTGATCGCACGGGCATGAAAGGCTTGTGGCTCAACCACATCCTATACAGTAAAGCGCGGGATATGGCGCGTTATGGTCTGCTCATCTTAGCCAAGGGGGTGTGGGACGGCGACACGCTGCTGCGCGATCAGTCCTATTTCTACGATATGACCCATCGCTCTCAGGAATTGAACAAAAGTTACGGCTACCTCTGGTGGCTCAATGGACAACCGAGTTTTATGCTGCCAGGTTTGCAGCTGGTTATTCCAGGCAAAATGCTCTCCAATGCCCCCGACGATCTGATTGCTGCCCTGGGTAAAAATGACCAAAAAATCCATGTAGTGCCATCGAAAGGCTGGGTGGTGGTGCGACAAGGCAACGACGCAGGCTATGTCGGGCCAGGTGGGGGCCAGGTGCCGATCTATTTTGACAATGATCTGTGGCTCTATCTCAACCAACTGGAATGCAGCCCTGTGGCCATGAAAGATGTTCCTGACATTGAACCTGTTGTACAAGTTTTTCCGAACCCTGCGCAAAGCGCCTGGCAGATTGAAAGCGCGGAGGTTCCCGAAAAGATCGAACTTTTCAATGGGTTGGGCATTCGCCTTCGCTCCCTTGAAAACACCACGCTGGTGGGTGCGGAAGATTTGCCAGCGGGGACTTATTGGATGAAAATACAGGTGGCTGGGAAAAGTGTGATAAAACAGGCGCAGAAGTAGGAGGGGAGGGAACACGGGGGGGGGATGGAACACGGATGACGCGGATGAGACACGGATTTTTACGGATTTTATGAAGAAATCCGCGAAAATCCGTGTCT
>JANMME010000708.1:0-2201 GCA_031373015.1 Saprospiraceae bacterium | reverse complement strand
TTACTGGTCTCACCAAGGAGGAAATTGAAAAACTGTAATAATATTCGCCACTTTCAGCATTGCCGTTTCGAAAAACCCGTGTCTCATCGGTGTCATCCGTCTTCCAATGGGCCACGGAGGACACGGAGGAGACACGGATTTAATTTTTGAACGGCATTTTCAACATTTCGCCCACCGACTGCGCGCCTTCCTCCCTGAATTTCTCCAGCCCAAAGGTCATTTTCTCCACATCGGCCTCCCCTGCAGTGCCGAACAAGCGATCCCAGATGGTGAAAACATCGCCATAATGCGAATCCGTCTCTGCTTGATGGGCAGAATGGTGCACCCGGTGCCAATTGGGCGTAACGAAAAGCCAGCTTCCGTAACGTTCAAACCAATCCGGGAACTTTAGGTTGGAGTGATTGAGCAAAAACCAGGGCAAGGCAAACGTGAAATACAGCACAAAACTCATCATCGAAACCCCCAACAACGGCAGCACCAGCACCTGTGTGAGCGACTGAAACAGAAACTCAAAGGGGGGTAGCCTCAAAGCGCTTGTGGCGTCCAATTCAGGGTCGGCGTGGTGTACCCGGTGCATCCGCCAGAACAAAGGGACACGGTGATAAAGCCGGTGAAACACATAACTGTTCAAATCAACGAAAAACATCCCAAGCACAATGGTGATCCAGGAATTATCCGCCTCACAAAATCCGAGGGGGTCAAACCCGTCTTCTTTTTAAAAACATCGTTGAACGCCGCTTTGGAATTAAAGCCACTTTCAAAAGCGATACCGAGCAGGGACAGGTGGGCATTGGCAGGGTCGGCTGCCGCTTTTTTAAAATGTTCCACCCGATAGCCATTGACAAAATCGGAAAAACTTTCTCCCTTGAATTGGTTGAGCAATTGAGACAATTGATGCGGAGGGATCTCCAGACGCACAGCCAGCTGCTGCAGATTGAGCGTCTGATCCAGAAACACTTTTTCATGGACGACCAAGTGTTCCAGCCGCTCCAGCAACTTCTGCGCCTTCTCTTCCGTAAGCCCCGATTTTTCATATTTGACCAGGGGGTGGATCAAGGAAATATCGGCCGGCTCCAGCAAGGCCTCTTTGCCCAGGTCGCTAAAAATATCCGGCTGCCGCATGGCGCGGTAGCCAAACACATAGATCAGGATACTGAAGAAAAAATTGGAATAGGAATCCGTCCACACAATATCAAAAAAGGGAGGAAAAGCGCCCTATGTTTGAGCCTCATTTGAAAATCCTTCTGCGAAAGGGCAACGATGTGCAGCAGGAACGGCGCCCCCAAAATAGCCCCGAAAGGCACATGCAGTAGACCCAGATGGGGGACTTGCAAGATCCAGCTGCTTGTATAGCCGATGATCCCCAGCATACAAACAGAGAAACCTACGAGGAACAAGGCCAAAAACCGGTGGGCCATGCGGTTTCCACCCGGCAAACGGAAGAGCACCAGACCAAAAAAGAAGCCTTGGACAGCGCCGACGAGGGTGAGTATGTTGAGTGTTTGCTGCATGAATCGGTAACAAAAATAGTGTTTTAAGGCATTTTGGGTATTTCAAAAATGGGAATGCAAAAACCATTACCTTCCAGCCAGCCATATTCAAATGTCTACTGGAATTAGTCGCCGCAGCCGTCAGTATCCTGTTAAATTTGTCCATCCTGCTAATCCTGTCAAAAAATCATCAAGTCAGCGATGCAGAGGCACGACTCTATTTATATAAAAAATGAAAATATTATACGTCGAAGACGAACCCTTTCTGGGCAAGATCGTCCAGGAAAGCCTGGAAAGTCGCCAATTTGAAGTGTGTTGGGTAACCGATGGCGCTGAGGTGCTGGCGGCTTTTGAGCAGTTCCGCCCGGACGTTTGTGTGCTTGACGTGATGCTCCCGCACCGCGACGGTTTCTCGCTGGGAAAAGAAATCCGCGCCCAGAATCCGCAAATGCCCATCATTTATCTGACGGCCAAAAGCCAAACAGAAGACGTGCTCCAGGGCTTCGACTCCGGCGGCAACGATTACCTCCGCAAGCCGTTCAGTCAGGAAGAACTTATCGTTCGCATCAAAAATCTGATAAATCTTACGAAAGGAATTCCGCTCACCCCAGCCCCAAACGCCGAAGGAATCCACTTAGGCCGCTTTCTCTTCCAGCCCGAACGCCAGCAACTCCATCTCGACGCGCAGCCGCCCCGCCAACTTTCCCACCG
>JANMME010000644.1:0-9965 GCA_031373015.1 Saprospiraceae bacterium | reverse complement strand
CAACAATCTCAATACCTTCAAGTGTCAGTATCTTTTCGTTATTTTCATTAAGGGAAAACCTAACTTTCCCTTCCCAAATAGTATTGGCTATTTCAATCTCCCCTTTCCATATCTTCACAAACTCATTGGCATCGATTGGTTTACGGGATGAGAGAATTGTAGTTGTACCGGAAGTGTCCATTATGAATAGATAATGTAAAGATGTTTTCTACCCGAGTGCTGTCATCCCGACCGCATAGGGAGGGAACTGCATAAGCAAATGTGCTGATGTTCACTTTTCTCCCGGTCAGTTCCCTCCCTATGCGGTCGGGATGACACTCGGTGGTCGCCATGCACTCACGTCCTTTGGGACGACAGCACTCGGTGGTCGCCAAATACTCACTAGTTCAGGATGGCTGCACCCGGTTGTCTATAGTATTGCGTTTGATCCCCTGCCATCCTTGGCAGTATGTTCCATTTTGGAACATACTGCCTCCTACCTCAATTCGCCGCTTTCAAAGATGTTTTTTAAATGCTTGGTAATAACAGGACCTTGAACACCAAACAAGCACTTACTTCTTCTTCATCTCCGCATAATACTTATAAAAATACGGAATCGTCTCAATCCCTTTATAGAAATTGAACAACCCGTAATGCTCGTTCGGCGAGTGGATATCGTCTGAATCAAGGCCAAAGCCCATGAGCACCGATTTAGCGTTCAGCACCTGATCGAACATGGCCACGATGGGGATGCTGCCGCCGCCACGCTGGGGCAGGGGCTTTTTGCCAAAGGCCATTTCCAGGGCTTTTTCGGAGGCTTTGTACTCCACGGAATTGGTGGGCACCACCACCGGATAGCCCCCGTGATGGGCTGTCACTTTGACTTTTACGGATTTTGGTGCGAGTCCCTCAAAGTGTTTTTGGAACATCTTTTCGATCTTCTTTGGATCCTGGTCTGGCACGAGGCGCATGGAGATTTTGGCGGATGCCTTGCTCGGCAGCACGGTTTTCGCGCCTTCGCCGATGTAGCCGCCCCAGATACCGTTCACGTCGAGCGTAGGCCGGATGCCCGTGCGCTCTACAGTAGTGTAGCCCTTCTCGCCCATGAGTTCGGAGACGCCGAGATCCTTCATGTATTGTTTTTCGTCGTAGGGCGCGGCGTTCATGGCTTTGCGCTCTTTGCTGCTGACTTTTTCCACGTCGTCGTAAAAGCCCTTTACCGTCACGCGTTTTTTAGCGTCGTGCAAAGAGGCGATCATTTGGCAAAGCACGTTTATCGGATTGGCTACCGCGCCGCCGTACACCCCAGAGTGCAGGTCTTTGTTGGGGCCAACGACTTCGACTTCCATGTAGCATAGCCCGCGCAGACCCACGGTAATGCTGGGCGTGTTGTTGTCAATGATACTCGTGTCAGAGATAAGCACGACATCGCAAGCCAGTTTTTTCTTGTTGTCGCGGCAAAACTTCTCGAGATTTTTCGAGCCCACTTCCTCCTCGCCTTCGATCATAAACTTGACGTTGCAAGGCAAGTTTTTGGTTTTCGACATCATCTCGAAGGCCTTGACGTGCATGAACACCTGGCCTTTGTCGTCGCAAGAGCCGCGGGCGAAAATGGCGCCTTGCGGGTGGTTTTTAGTCTTTTTTACCACGGGCTCAAACGGCGGACTGTCCCAAAGATTGAGCGGGTCGGCGGGCTGCACGTCGTAGTGGCCGTACACGAGCACGGTGGGGGCTTTGGGGTTCACCATTTTTTCACCATACACGATGGGGTGCCCAGGTGTGTCACAGACTTCTACTTTGTCCACCCCCACGGCTTTGAGGTGTTTGGCAGTGGCTTCGGCCATACGACGCACATCTTTCGCATATTTTGGATCAGCGCTCACGGAAGGAATGCGCAGAAGATCGAGGAGTTCGTCGAGGAAACGTTGTTTGTTTGCGTCGAGGTACGTTTTTAATTCTTTCATATTTTAGTCAAGTCTTTGAAAAAGTGGCCCGAATCGGGCGTTTCGCAGTTCAATATTAATGCGGGCAAAAGTCTTTGTTTTTTCTGAAAATATGGAAGGAACACCGAGAATACCGACATCCACGAGTTTTTGAAAGAACACCGAGAATACCGAGTACGCCGACACCACCGAAATCATCCTCAGTATATATCAGATAGGCGATTTGATGTGCTCATAAAAAATTCGGTGGTATCAGCGTACTCGGCCTTCTCGGTGTTCTTTCAAGAAATCGGTGGTATCGGCGGTGTCGGCATCCTCGTTGTTCAAATAAAACGCTACGCAAGATTTTCAAAACTTGTCCAATCTTCGCCCAATCGAAGCAATTTTAAAATGGCATCAAAAACCTTCTTCTGCATTGACGCTCACACCTGTGGCAACCCCGTTCGGCTCGTAGCCGGCGGTGGGCCGAATTTGGTCGGAGCGAACATGAGCGAAAAACGCCAGCATTTTCTGCGCGAATACGACTGGATTCGACATGCGCTGATGTTCGAGCCGCGCGGCCACGACATGATGAGCGGCAGCATCCTTTACCCGCCACACGACCCCGTGAACGACGTGGCGGTGCTTTTTATCGAGACCAGCGGCTGTCTGCCCATGTGCGGCCATGGCACCATCGGAACGGTTACGATCGCCATAGAACAGGGCTTGGTCAGCCCAAAAACGCCAGGACAACTGCGCCTTGAAACCCCTGCCGGACTAGTTCTTGTCCGTTATGCTCAGGAAGGGAAAAAAGTAAAATCAGTGCGCCTGACCAATGTCCCAGCCTATTTGGCCGCAGAAAACCTCGAAGTAGAATGCCCTGAGCTTGGCCCGCTCCGGGTAGATGTGGCTTATGGCGGAAATTTTTACGCGATCGTGGACTCCCAGGAAAACTTCCCAGGTCTGGAGCATTTTCGCGCCGAACAACTTATCGGTTGGGCGCGCGAAATGCGCCGATTGCTCAACAAGCAGCATACCTTTGTGCACCCGGAAAACCCAACCATTCAGGGACTGAGTCACATCCTTTGGACGGGAAAAACCTTAGACCCAAGTTCAACCGCCCGAAACGCCGTTTTTTATGGTGACAAAGCCATTGATCGCTCGCCTTGCGGAACCGGTACAAGCGCAAGAATGGCGCAGTGGTATGCCAAAGGGCTGTTAAAACCCGGAGATGAATTCATTCACGAAAGCATTATCGGCTCGAAGTTTATCGGTCGCATTGAAGAAGAAACTACCGTAGCAGGCCGAAAAGCCATGCGCCCCAGCATTGAAGGTTGGGCCATGGTGACCGGTTATAACACCATTATTGTTGACGACGACGACCCGTACGCGCACGGGTTTCAAGTGATTTGATTGATTCGATTGATTCGATTGGAGGGATTGATTCGATTGGTGCGCTACTCCAATCGAATCATCGTCGCAATCGAAAAATCGAATCAATCGTCGCAATCGAAAAATCGAATCAATTACATGACACAAGTTCAAGCCTTCGAGTTCAATCCTTTTGCCGAAAATACCTACGTCGTGTGGGACGACACGGGCGAGTGCGCCATTTTTGACCCCGGTTGCTATACGGTGGAAGAACGCAATACTCTCTTACAATTTATTGAAGAAAAAAAACTGAGCCCGGTGCGGCTCATCAACACGCATTGTCACTTGGACCACGTTTTTGGCAACCCTTTTGTGGCCAAGAACTGGGGAATCGGGCTAGAAATCCATGAAGGCGAATGGCCTGTGCTCCAACGTTTTGAACAAGTCTGCCAGATGTACGGGATACCGTTTGACGGCCATCAACCCATGCCCGTCAATTTTATCGAAGGTGGCGAAACGCTCAGCTTTGGCGAAACTAAATTGAAAGTGCTTTTCACCCCGGGTCATTCGCCGGCGAGCATTTCATTTTACTGCGAGGAGGAAAAATTTGTGCTCTCTGGCGATGTGCTTTTTTTCGAAAGCATTGGTCGAACGGATCTTCCCGGTGGAAATTTTGAAACGTTGATCCAAAGCATCCAAACGCAAATTTTCAGCCTGCCCGACGAAACCGTGGTGCTTTCCGGCCACGGCCCGGCTACTACCGTGCGGCACGAGAAGGAGTATAATCCGTTTCTTCAATTCATATTGTAATTCACCCCAATCCTCCATTGCCGCCCTTGTTGAGGATTATAAAGCAGGTCGTCTGGCGTCCCCGTGGCGTCTATGCCCGCGTGATGGCGATCAAAAGCGTTGATGAAATGGAAATAAACCAGAAAGTGGTTGCTCAGGTAGAGCCGCATCATAAAATCCCAGGTCGTAAATTTTTCCAATCGGGAGCGGGCGGGCAATTGGTATTGATCTTGAAAAATGACGGACTTGTGCAAGGCAGAACCCTGGTGATTGTTGGATATCACAAGTTCCAATTTTTTCCCGGCTTTAAAATAAAAGCGAAATTGTGTGTGCCACTTGGGCTGATTGCGAACCTCGTTGGTAGATGGGAGGCCAAAACCAAACCATTCCCTTCCCCGTGCATATTGAATAAAAAATTCTGCCCGATAGGTCAGCGGAATAGCCCTTTTTTTGTTGATAGTCAGGTCAGTAACGGCTGCTCTTGAACGAGCGACGCCCTGAAAGCCCCACATCGCCAGCGCGAGGCCGGGAGCGTTTTTGAATCCATAAAATGAATTTTCCAGCGTATTGGGGTCTGCCAAAAGATAGCCTGGCCGGTAGAGGCGATGCGCCTCCTGCCAGAACAAAATCCCTTCGAGGCTAGAGCCACCACGCGTATTATACCGGATGGCGGCCTCCGCCGCATAATTTTTTTCTGTTTCAGGGTTTGGATTGCCAGGATTGAGCCGAAAAGGGCCTTGATTATCCACCTTATAAGTGTTCGAACTTCCATAAGACGCAGTGTGCCGGATTCCGGTGGCCACATTGGCACGAATGGCCCAGCTGCTGTCCAGGTGATAAAGAACACCCAAACGCGGGGCCAGCGCGATGCCTTCTCCAATCCGAACACTGGAAGAGCCGCCGCCCACGATGTGTAAATGTTTGCCGTGCCAAGCAAGTTGGGCAAAGCCAAAAAAGTTGAAATTGCGCTCACTTATATTGTCTACTTTGATGGGCTGCGTCATATACGGCGAAACAAGCCCGTCAATCGCCAATTCAACGGGCATATTATAGTTCGCGAAAATCGGAACGCCAACGCCAACGTTTATTTGACCACCAGCATCCATTTGAAGCCTTTTTCGCTTGCCCATCAAAACGTTCATACGGGATTCAATGCGTGCATCTATTCCAAGTGCTGTGGCAAAACGCTCTTCCGAAGCATACTGTTGATAAATTGGATTGGTCAGCGTATATCGAAGGCTGTCGGGTATCAAAAGCCCACCATTAATAACGTAATTAGCGGCGCTCAAGCGGTCGAAGATATAAGTGGTGGTGCTATTATTGTCCACCGTATAGCGTTGGAATGAAAGATTGTTGTAGGAGGTTCGGCGTTTCCGTTGGCGGTTGAACCCAAGGGAAAAAGTCTCGATTCGCTCTCCGATTCGGTTGGAAGGATTGGCATAAGAAACCGCTAAAGGGGTAAGTCCCAACGAACTGTGATCGAAGCGCAACATTCTGTGATAGGTAAAGTGCATCCCGCGCCAGGTTAGGTTGATACCAAACATTCGGCTTTCATGCGGCAATTGGGAGAACCGAGGTAAATTCACATCGCCCCCCGACAAGGAGCTGCGAAAGTTTGGCCTGCTGAGGTAAACCATTGAGTCAAGCCCGAATGGCAGGTATTGCTTGGTGTTGTAAAGGGCTTCATCGTAAAAGATATCCGTTCGCTCGCGCACTGTACTGCTGCCGTAAAGACTAAATCGGAATATCTTTTTATCCTTCCCGATTTTGCCCCCAAACATGAGGTCAAGGCTGTTGTACCCATTTCGCCCAAACCCCAAATCTGCTTGGGTGTACACAGGCCGCTCGCTTTCTTTCAGCAGGATGTTCACCACACCTGCGCAAGTTTCGTCGCCATAAATCGCTCCCGCAGGGCCGTAAAGGATTTCGATTCGTTCTGCTTGTCGGATGGGCAATTGCGCCCCAATCGGCATTCCCAAGGCCATCGTGGGTTTGATGGGGATATCGTTGATGAGTATCTTCATGTATTGATTGCCCGATAGCCCGCGCACCATAAAAGTCTCCCCTTCGATCGCGTTGCCTATCTGTGACACCTGAATGCCAGGGGCCGCTTTCAGCACATCCGACAGCGTGACGAAGCCGTTGCGAAGAATATCCTCCGCTGTAAAAACCACCGTCGTGAAGGGCGTTTCGTCCACCACCTCGAGGGAACGTGTTGCCGAGATGGCTCGGACTTCCTTTTGGGAAAGGTCGCGCGGCAAAATATCGCGCTCCGTGAGCCGTTCTGGCGCAAGCAAAAGCGTAGAATCGTTTTGGGCAAAAAGAAACGAGGGCAGAAAGGCCAATATGAGTAGGAATTTGGACATTGGACGTTGGATGGTTTGGAAATTGGGATATTGATATATTTGGAAATTGGGAGAATCGTGCGAAAAGTAGGGTGTTTATAGGATTTGGAGGAAAAACATGGCGAGTAAGGATAAAATCAAAAAACGTACTTACCTTTGCGCCACAATACTGAACGTTATTCACGAGAGGGAACCATTGGTTCCCTCTTTTTTATCCGCTTTACCCGCCATAGCCCTTTAGGGCGAAGGCGGGTTTTACCCTGACCACTTTACCCGCCGTAGCCTTTGACGAAGGAAAAGGCGAAGGCGGGTTTTCAGTTGCCCACAATATATGGAGCTCACCGAACGCATCGGCCAATTACTAGAAGAGAAATACAGCAGCGACGAGATGTTCGCCGACTGCTATACGGTCGAAATTGAACTGAAACCCGGCAACAAACTCTTCATCTATGCGGACAGTGATTCAGGCCTTAGCCTACTGAAGTGCCAAAAACTCAGCCGCTTCGTGGAGCATCAATTGGACGAAAACGGCTGGCTCGGAGAAACTTACGGGATTGAAGTGAGCAGCCCGGGTATTGAAAGGCCGCTCAAATTCCCACGGCAATACGTCAAAAACGTGGGCCGTACCCTGGCCGTGAAATGTGCCGACAAAACAGAACACCTCGCCACCCTAAAATCCGCCGATGAAACCCAAATCGTGCTGACCCAAATCGTGGTAGAACGAGATGGCAAAAAGAAAATCAAAAAAGAGGTAGAAACCGTCATACCCTACGAGCAAATCGAAAAAGCAGTGGTGAAGCTGCCTTTTTAAATAACTAAAATAGAAACCTTTTAGGTTTTGAACATCCCCGAATCCACAAATACTCAAATCAACAAAAATAAAGATAATGGTCAATTTAGTAGATGTCTTTTCAGAATTTAAAACGGGCAAAAACATAGATCGGCCCACCATGGTGCGGGTATTGGAAGACGTGTTCCGTACCCTTATCAAAAAGAAATACGGCACGGACGAGAATTTCGACGTGATCGTGAACACCAACACCGGCGACCTGGAAATCTGGCGCGTGCGCGAGGTGGTGAACGACGGTGAGGTGACCAACGAACTTGCCCAAGTGAGCGAAACTGAAGCTCGCTTCATTGACGAAACCAACTCCATCGGTGATGAGTGCTACGAACAGCTTTCCATCGAAGACTTTGGTCGCCGCGCCATCATGGCTGCCCGCCAAACCCTTGTTTCAAGGGTCATGGAACTTGAAAAAGACGAGATATACCGCAAGTACTCCGAGCGCGTTGGTCAGGTAGTCACTGGTGAGGTGAACCAGATCATGAAAAAAGAAGTCCTGGTGCTCGACGACGACACCGGCAACGAAATCATCCTCCCACGCACAGAGATGATCCGAGGCGACTACTACCGCAAGGGCGACGTGGTGAAAGGAATCATCAAGCGCGTTGAAATGCGCAACAACGTGCCCTTCATCATGCTAAGCCGCACCGATTCCGATTTCCTCGCCAAACTGCTGGAGGCCGAAGTGCCTGAAATCAAGGATGGTGTGATCGAAATCAAAAACATCGTGCGCCTGCCTGGCGAACGCGCGAAGATCGCTGTGGAAAGCCACGACGAGCGCATTGACCCCGTGGGCGCCTGCGTCGGTATGAAAGGCAGCCGTATCCACGGCATCGTGCGCGAGCTGCGCAACGAGAACATTGACATCGTAAACTACACGACCAATACCGCCCTCTTCATGCAGCGCAGCCTGACCCCGGCAAAAATCACCACCATCGAATTCGACCACGAGGCAAAACGCGCCGCAGTTTATCTCGATGCCGACCAGGTGAGCCTTGCCATCGGCAAAGCAGGCAGCAACATCAAACTCGCCAGCCGCCTCACCGGCTACGAAATAGATGTGTACCGCAATCAGGCCGAATACGAAATTGACGACGTGGATCTGGAAGAATTCAGCGATGCTATCGAGCCATGGGTCATCGAGACCTTCAAGAACATTGGCTGCGACACCGCACGCCAAGTGCTTGAGCTCAGCCCAGAAGAACTTATCCGTCGTACCGACCTTGAAGAAGAAACCGTGCGCGACGTGATCCGGATTTTAACAGAAGAGTTTGAGGAAGGAAAATGAGTGGTAAGCGTTTAGTGGTAAGTGTCTATTGCCACGCTCGGCATCACTAAACACTCATCACTAAACACTTATCACTTTTCCCTGCTTCGCTTGCATTTTTAAACGTACTTTTGCCCCCGCATTTCCAAACTAAATATTTTTAGCCTTCTAAAACATTCACTTTCAGCGGAGAAATTAGCGAAAGCCCGCGGCGCGCAGACATTCAAAATCAACTTTCCCAACCGCAGCGATGATTTGATTTGTAAGACTTGTCACTCATAACTTATAACTCAGTACTCATCTCTGCTCCTCTTAGTAGGTAAAATCACCGCATGGCGATTAAATTAATTAAGGTAGCAAAAGAATTCAACGTCGGTCTCCACACCATTGTAGAGACGCTTCACAGCAAGGGCTTTCCCAATTTGGAGCAAAAGCCCACTACCGACATCACCGACGAGATGCTCGTGGTGCTCAAAAAAGAGTTCCAAAAAGACCTTGATATCAAGCAGCAGGCCGATCAACTGGCCCGCCCTATGCTCAAAAAAGACTCTTTCGGAAGCTCCGAAGGTTCGTCACACAGCGCTCATTCCGCCACACAACCCTCCACGCCGCGGCCATCTTTCCTCCCACCCCGAGAACCGATAGCCCCTAAGGCTGAACCTTCCACGGAGTCAAAAAAAGAGGAAAGAGCGTTCATACCGCGTGAACGGCCTGCCCCTTTGCGTGTATTGGGGAAAATTGATCTTGATGCGCCTAGAAATGCTCCAGTGCCGCCTGCCGAAAAAGCACCACCAAAGGAGGAGCCTAAGCGCGAAGAACCCAAACGCGAAGAACCTAAACTTGATCTGCCCAAGCAGGAGGAGCCTCGGCAAGACGAAGCAAAACGCGAAGAACCCAAGCGCGAATCGCCCAAACGAGATATCCTCAGGCGCGATGCTCCCGCAGTAGAAACCAAACGCCCGCAAGACATCCCGCCCAAAGAGGCTGTTCCTTCCACGCCAACCCCAGCGCCCAATGAAGGAGAAGGCAAACAGATCGGCGATGCCAACGAAGGCGATCTGGTTCGCTCCAGCACGCCCAATCTTCGCGGCCTTAAAATATTGGGCCGCATCAACCTCGAAAAAGAAAAGCCGGTAAGTAGCAGCAGCAGTTCTGACCGAGGTCGCGACAATCGCGGCGGCGGTGGAAATCGTGGTGGCGGCGACAATCGCGGCGGCGGCGACAATCGTGGTGGCGGCGACAATCGCGGCGGCGGAAACCGTGGCGGTGATAATCGCGGCGGCGGCCAACAGCAAGGCAATCGCCCCGCTGGCAGTACCGGCGGCAACACTGACCGTAATCGTGACAACCGCCCGGGTGGACAGCAACAAGGCGGCCAACAACAAGGCAATCGCCCAGGTGGCAATACTGGCGGCGGTCGGGACGGTAGCGGCCAACAGCAACAGGGC